>DATHBY010000456.1:0-7248 GCA_035295885.1 Allosphingosinicella sp. | reverse complement strand
CGTCTGATGGCGGCGCCGCGCACCGTCCACAACGGCCGCTCGCCGCTGGCCGTGCCGAGCGGTGCCCCGCACGATTTCGTATTCACCGCCGGGCGGCTCTGGGATCAGGGCAAGAATCTGGGCATGCTGGACGCCGCCGCGGGCCGGATCGGCGTTCCGGTCCGCGCTGCCGGACCGCTTGCTGGACCAAACGGCGCCCAGGTGATGTTCGACAACATCCACTGCCTTGGAACCCTGGACGATGAGGAATTGGGACGCTGGCTCTCCGCCCGCCCGGTCTTCGTGTCCGCCGCCTTCTACGAGCCGTTCGGCCTTGCGGTGCTGGAAGCGGCTTCGGCGGGCTGCGCGCTCGTCCTCGCCGACATCCCCACGTTCCGCGAGCTTTGGGACGAGGTCGCGATCTTCGTCGATCCGCGCGACGAGAAGGGCTTCGCCCGAGCCATCGGCGATCTCGTCGGCGACGATTTCGAGCGGGCGGTGCTCGGCCGGGCCGCGAAGGAACGGGCCCGGCGCTACACGCCCGACGCCATGGCCGCGCAGATGGCCAGCCTCTACCGCGGCCTGCTTCCGGCCGTGCGCAGGCCGGTGCTGGCGGCGGCGAGGGCGGCGGCGTGAAGTACCTCTAACGGCACCCGGACCGCGGCGAGTCGGCGAGCGCAGAGGCGTCGGCCGAGCATAAGACTTACATCCGGGACGTGAAGCGGGGTACGGTGGATCAGACGCAGCTGACCAAGAGTGAACGGCCGTTGTGATCAAGTGACCAGGGGAAGCGCGCTCGTGAAAGAGGCTAAGGGCAAAAAGGTCGCGCTGGTCGCGGGCGGTGCCGGGTTTGTCGGATCGCATCTCATCGATCGGCTCCTTGCCGAGGGCGCGAAGGTAATCTGTCTCGACAGCTTTGTTACCGGCGCTCGACAGAATTTGCGGCATCTGGAGCGCGATGCCCGCTTCGAGTTGGTCGAGGCGGACGTGATCGACCCATTGCCGGCACGCCTCGCGCGCTCCCGCCCCACCCACATCTTCAATCTCGCCTGCGCCGCGTCGCCGCCCCATTTCCAGGCGGATCCGGAGCATACGATGCTCACCAACGTGCTCGGCACCCGCAACCTGCTTCGGCTGGCGGAGGAGACGGGCGCGCGCTTCCTGCTCAGCTCGACCAGCGAGGTCTATGGCGATCCCGAGGTGCACCCGCAGCCCGAACATTATCGGGGCCGGGTGAACTGCACCGGCCCGCGCGCCTGCTACGACGAAGGCAAGAGGGCGGCGGAGACTCTGGCCTTCGACTTCCAGCGCCTGGGCCGGGCCGACGTCCGGGTCGCCCGGATCTTCAACACCTACGGACCGCGGATGCGTCCGGACGACGGCCGGGTCGTCCCCAACCTCGTCTGCCAGGCGCTCGCCGGCGACGACATCACCGTCTATGGCGACGGCAACCAGACCCGCAGCTTCTGCTACGTCAGCGACCTGGTCGACGGCCTGATGCGGCTGATGGACAGCGACGTCACCGACGGGCCCGTCAACCTCGGCAACCCGCACGAGCTCAACGTCATGGACATGGTCGAGCGGGTCCTTCGACTCACGGGCTCCGCCTCGGCGGTGGTCCACCGGCCGCTCCCCGTCGACGATCCGCGCCACCGCAAGCCCGACATCTCCCGCGCCACGACGTTGCTGGGCTGGGAGCCGAAGGTGAAGCTCGATCAGGGCCTGGAAGCGACCGCCGCCTGGTTCGCGGAGGAGTTCGAGGACGTCTGGCGGGGGGTTGGGCGTACGCGAGGCCAGGGCCCGGGTACCGCAGGGCCGCTCGTCGTCGGAGTCGCGGCGGAGTGAGCAAGAATTCCTTCCCCGGACTTCAGTGGGAGGGAGACCAGGCGAAGCCTGGTGGAGGGGTTGTTCGGGGTCAGACGAGCCCCTCCGCCACACTTCGTGCGATCCCCCTCCCCTGCAAATGCAGGGGAGGAATTATTTCGCGAACAGCTTCGCCGGGTCGGCCATCGCCTTGATCTCCAGCGCGTTGCCGGAGGGGTCGAGGAAGAACATCGTCGCCTGCTCGCCGGGGCGGGCGCGGAAGCGGATCGTGGGCTCGATGACGAAGTCGGTACCCGCCGCCTTCAGCCGCTCGGCCAGCGCCTCCCAGGCCGCCATGTCGAGCACGGCGCCGAAATGCGGAACCGGCACGTCGTGGCCGTCGACGGGATTGTGGTGCCGCCTCGGCTCCATCGCGGGATCGAGATGGGCGACGATCTGGTGGCCGAAGAAATCGAAGTCGATCCATTCGCCGGCGCTGCGGCCTTCCGGGCAGCCGAGCAGCCCGCCGTAGAAGGCCCGGGCGGCGTCGAGGTCGTGGACTGGGAAGGCGAGGTGGAACGGGGGCAGGGGCATAGGAGCCCCATGTCACTGCGAGCAAAGCGAAGCAATCCGCTCGGACGCGGTGTTTCCGGATTGCTTCGTCGCCGCGCTCCTCGCAATGACGGGCCTGTGAAGCCCCTCGCTATCGCTTTCCTGGCCGGCCTCGCCGCCGCCTGCGGGTTCCAGCCGCTCGGCCTGTGGCCGCTGACCCTGGCCGCTTTCGCGGTCCTGCTCTGGCTTGTGCGCTCGGCACCGGGGCTGCGAGGCGCTCTCGCCCGCGGCTGGTGGTTCGGAGCGGGGCACTTCGTGCTCGGCCTCAACTGGATCGCCACCGCCTTCACCTACCAGGCCGAGATGCCGGAGTCGCTCGGTTATGTGGCGGTGGTGCTGCTCTCGCTGTTCCTCGCAATCTATCCGGCCGCCGCGGCGGGCCTCGCCTGGCGATGGGGGCGGAAGAACGACCTTTGCCTCGTCCTCGTCTTCGCTGCCGCCTGGATCGTCACCGAATGGCTTCGAGCGAACCTGTTCACCGGCTTCGCCTGGAATCCGCTCGGCGTGTCGCTGGTGGAGACCCCGCTGGCCTGGTCGGCCCGCCTCGTCGGCACCTACGGCCTCTCCGGCCTTGCGGCGCTGCTGGGCGGCGCCCTGCTGCTCGTCGCCCTGCGCAAGTGGCGCTCGGCCGCAGCCGCCGCGTCGGGAGCCGCGCTGTTCGCCGTCCTCGGCTTCGCGGCCGGCGGGCCTGCCGGCGCCCCCCCGGGGCCCGCGCTTCGCATCGTGCAGCCGAACATCGGCCAGCAGGACAAATGGCGCGAGGGATTCCAGGACGAGAATATGGGCCGCCTGGAGCGCCTTTCCAGCTGGGGCGGGGACGAGCCACGGCTCCTTCTTTGGCCGGAAGCGGCGGTGACGAGGCCGCTCGAAAACGGTCTTCGCGACATCGGCCACATGATCGACATGCTCGAATTGCGACGTGAGGTCGCCGCCATGCTGGGCGACAAGGACATGCTGCTCACCGGCGGAGTCACCTGGCAGTCCCGGGACGGACTGGACGTGACCAGCGCCACCAACAGCGTGTTCGCGATCGACCGGTCGGGCCGGATCCTCGGGCGCTACGACAAGGCGCATCTCGTCCCCTATGGCGAATATCTGCCGATGCGGCCGATCCTGTCCTCGCTCGGCCTGTCGCGCCTCGCGCCCGGGGACCTCGACTTCGATCCCGGTCCCGGCCCGCGCACTCTCGATTTGCCGGTGATCGGCAAGGCGGGCTTCCAGCTCTGCTACGAGATCATCTTCTCCGGGGAGGTCGTAGACCGCAAGAACCGGCCCAATTTCCTGTTCAATCCCTCGAACGACGCCTGGTTCGGAGCCTGGGGACCGCCTCAGCACCTCGCCCAGGCGCGGCTCCGCGGGCTCGAGGAGGGGCTGCCGGTGCTTCGAGCGACTCCGACGGGGATCTCCGCCGTGATCGACGCCGACGGCAGGCTGCTTCGCAGCCTCCCGTGGCGGACCGCAGGGATCATCGACACCCGCCTGCCGCCGCCCCACCCGCCGACCTTGTTCGCCCGGTTCGGAAATGTCCTCCCCTTGCTGCTCGCGGTCCTGCTGGCCGCGTCGGCGATGATGGCCCAGCGCATTGCAGGGCGGCGCAAAGGCGGCTAGGAGCCGGGATATAAGGATATCTTTATATCCGTCTCTCCCCGCTATTCAGGAAGGCCGGTTTCTCCCGATGCGCAGCAATTACCTCTTCACGTCCGAATCCGTGTCCGAAGGCCATCCCGACAAGGTGTCCGACCAGATTTCCGACGCCGTCGTCGACCTCTTCCTCGCCAAGGACCCGGAGGCGCGAGTCGCCTGCGAGACTTTGACGACGACGCAGAAGGTCGTCCTGGCCGGTGAGATTCGCGGCCGCGGCATAATGGACGAGGAGGGCAATTGGGCCCCCGGCGTTCCGGAGGAGATCGAGGCCGTCGTCCGCCGCACGGTGAAGAGCATCGGCTACGAGCAGGACGGCTTCCACTGGGAGACGCTCGACTTCTCCAACAACCTCCACCCCCAGTCCGCGCATATCGCCCAGGGGGTCGATGCTTCCGGCAACAAGGACGAGGGCGCCGGCGATCAGGGCATCATGTTCGGCTTCGCCTGCGACGAGACTCCGGACCTGATGCCGGCGACTCTCTATTACAGCCACAAGATCCTCGAGCGCATGGCCGCCGACCGCCATAGCGGCGCCGCGCCGTTCCTCGAGCCGGACGCCAAGAGCCAGGTGACCCTGCGCTTCGAGAATGGCGAGCCGGTCGCGGCGACCGCGATCGTCGTTTCGACCCAGCACGGCAAGGGCTATGACGAGGGCGACAAGGAGGCGGAGCTGAAGGACTACGTCCGCCGGGTGGTGGCCGAGGTGCTTCCGGGGGAGCTTCTCTCCGACGACACCGTCTATCACATCAACCCGACCGGAAGCTTCGAGATCGGCGGCCCCGACGGCGACGCCGGCCTCACGGGGCGCAAGATCATCGTCGACACCTATGGTGGCGCCGCGCCGCACGGCGGCGGCGCCTTCTCCGGCAAGGACCCGACCAAGGTCGACCGTTCGGCCGCCTATATTGCCCGCTACCTCGCCAAGAACATCGTCGCCGCAGGCCTCGCGCGCCGCTGCACGATCCAGCTCGCTTATGCGATCGGAGTCTCCGCGCCGCTGTCGCTCTATGTGGACACCCACGGCACCGGCACGGGCGGCGACGACTCGGCGATCGAGCGGGCGATCATGTCGATCCAGGATCTGGGCGGCCTCACCCCGCGCGCGATCCGCACCCATCTCGGCCTCAACAAGCCGATCTACCAGAAAACCGCCGCCTACGGCCATTTCGGACGAACCGCCGAAGGGGACTTCTTCCCTTGGGAGAAGACCGATCTCGCCGACAGGCTGAAGGCGGCGCTTTAGTCCCGGGTGCAGCGCACCGCATGGGTGCGCCCCTTGCGGACGAGGGTGCCAGTGCCGCCGAAGCCCTGGTTGCGGACTCGAAGCTGAGCCTCGTAGGCGCCGGTCTCCGGGTGGACGACATCGACCCATGTGCGCTCGCGGTCGATCCACCACTGGTCGAGGACGAGCCGGTCCGCGGGTTTCGTGGTGGAGCGCCAGCGCCCCGTCTCCTTGAGGCTGACGCCGACGACGCCGCCGGGGATGCCGTGCCCGATGACCAGGCTGATCATCGGCCCCTTCCCGTTGGCGGGCGAGCAGACGAACCCGCCCGTCGCAAAGGCGGGGGCGGAGCAGCACAGGGCGGCCGCGGCAATGGCGATTCTCATGCGCCCGGGATAAGGCTCGAGAGGTGAACGATCCCAGTACCATCCGCCGCCTCTACGGCCGCCGTTCCGGCCACAAGCTTCGCGGCGGGCAGGAGGCTTTGCTCGAGCGGCTGCTTCCGGCGGTCAGCGTTCCGGAACAGGGGCCGGTTACGTCCGAGGCGCTGTTCGGCGATTCCCGCCCTCTCCACTTCGAGATCGGCTTCGGCTCGGGCGAGCATCTCGCCTACCGGGCGGACCTGCTTCCAGACCACGGCTTCATCGGCGCCGAGCCCTTCCTCAACGGAGTCGTCGGAGCGCTCCAGCACATCCGCGACCGGCGGCTGGCAAACATCCGTCTCCACATGGGCGACGCGCTCGACGTGCTGGAGCGGGTGCCGGACGGAGCGCTCTCATTCGTCTACCTGCTCCATCCCGATCCGTGGCCGAAGGCGCGCCACGCCAAAAGGCGGATGGTCAATCCCGGGCCGCTCGAGCTCATCGCCGCCAAGCTCAGGCCGGGCGGTGAGCTCCGCCTTGGAACCGATGATCCGACCTATTGCCGCTGGTCGATGATGGTGATGAAGGGCCGCCGCGACTTCGAATGGCTGGCGGAGAGCGCCAAGGACTTCCTCACCCGCCCCGGCGGCTGGCCCGAGACCCGCTACGAGGCCAAGGCGAGGCGGAAAGGGCGCGAAGTCTGGTACTTCCGCTACCGCCGCGTATAGCCGGACGCAATGGCGCAGGAGCAGGGGCCGATTCCGAACTGGCGCGCCCGCGGCCGGGTGCTGGTCGCGGTCGGGCTGTTCCTGGTCCTGTTCATGGCGGCGATCGCCTGGGACCTCGCGCCGATCATGCTTGCGCCGGGCGTGACGATCGAGGGCACAACCTTCACCGGGACCGCGGCGCAGGGGCGGATATTCCTCGGCCTGTTCGCACTGGTCGGGCTGTTCGGGGCCTTCTGCGTCGCCAACGGCGCCTTCATGATCGCGGCCGGCCGCCGGAGCCCGCCGCTCACCCGAATCTTCCTGGCCCTCCTCCTCCTGCTCCTCGCGTTCGGCTGGGCCGTGCGGCGCGGCCTGGTCTAGCCGGGCGCGCAGGACCGGGGTAATTACGCTGCCGGAGGATGTCCGATGACGCGTTTGCTTCTCCCACTGCTCCTCTTCCTGGCGGCCGAGACCGCCGCGCTCGCCTGCTCGTGCATCATGCCTCCGGCAGACCCGGCGCAGCGGCGCGCCCATGTCCGCGAGGCGGCGCGCGGAGCGCTCGCTCTGGTCGAGGTGGAGCTGCTCGTGCCCTACGACCGGCGGCGGGGCCGGGGCGAGCGGCTGCGGGTCCGGCGAACGCTTGCAGGCCGTGCGCCCGCGGCCTTCGAGGTCGAGCGCAACCACGTGCCGAGCAGCGCCTCGTGCGACGTCGAGTTCCAGCGCGGCGGGCGGACCCTCGTCCTCCTCTACGCGCCGCGGGCCCGCGGCCGGGCGGCGATGCCGCGCTACCGCGTCTCCGCCTCGTGCACCGGCCTCATGCTGGCCGATCCGGCTTTCCGCACCCTCCTCGTCGCCGAGATTCGGAGCCGCCGCTAGCGCGCCGGAACCAGCTTCAGCAGACGCCCGTCATTGCCGTCCT
>DATHBY010000455.1:0-9999 GCA_035295885.1 Allosphingosinicella sp. | reverse complement strand
GGCGTGGACGTCGAACGTCACGCGAGTGACGATATTGTCGCCGCTCTCGTCGCAGGTGGAGCGAAAGTTGGTGATGTTGGCGACCACGTCGATCGCCCGGGCGTCCCGGCTCCCTTCCGGGTTGAACAGGGTGATGTCGCCGGTCGCGGCAGGGATCGCAACCGCCGGACAGGCGGAGCGTGTGGCGGTGATGCCGGTGTCGGTGATCTCGCCGTTCGGCGTCGAGCAGGCGACCAGGCCTAGGGGAATCAGCGCGGCGAACGCCGCCTTGGACTTGAACACAGGGTGGAAATCCTCACCTTTTGTCGGGACGGGCGGATCATAGGAACCGGGTTCCGCCGAAGCAAGCTATCCAGTAGAGCGTCCTTCGATACGCCGGTTCGACAGCTGACCGGCTACTCAGGATGAGCGGACTCCATATCGCTCATCCTGAGCAGGGACTGAGCTTGGCGAAGGCCCGTATCGAAGGACCAGCTCGAACGAAATGAATGATAAGCGTCACCCGAGAACCAGGACGATGGCCGCCAAGCCCCCACTCACGCTGCTGATCGCCGCCCCGCGCGGCTTCTGCGCCGGAGTCGACCGGGCGATCCGGATCGTCGAGCTCGCGCTCGAGCGCTACGGGGCGCCGGTCTACGTCCGCCACGAGATCGTCCACAACAAGTTCGTCGTCGACAGCCTCAAGGCCAAGGGCGCGGTGTTCGTTCCGGAGCTTGACCAGGTGCCGGACGGGGTCCCGGTGGTCTTTTCCGCGCACGGAGTGCCCAAGGCGGTGCCGGCGAAGGCCGAGGAGCGCGGGCTCGATTTCCTCGACGCCACCTGCCCGCTCGTCTCCAAGGTCCATCGCCAGGCGGAGCGGCTGGTCGAGAACGGCCGCCACATCCTCTTCATCGGACATTCGGGCCACCCCGAGGTCATCGGCACGTTCGGCCAGGTTCCGGAAGGGCGGATGACGCTGATCGAGAGCGTCGAGCAGGCGGAGCGGATCGCGCCGGCCGAGCCCGGGAGCCTCGCCTACCTCACCCAGACCACCCTTTCGGTCGACGACACGGCCGAGATCGTCGCAATCCTCGAGCGCCGCTTTCCCGGCATTCGCGGGCCCAAGGGCGAGGACATCTGCTACGCGACGTCGAACCGGCAGGCCGCGGTGAAGGACATCGCCCGAGCCTGCGAGGCGATGCTGGTGATCGGATCACCCAAAAGCTCGAACTCGGTGCGCCTGGTCGAAGTGGCGGAGCGGGAAGGCACGAGGGCCCGGCTGATCGGCCGGGCCAGCGAGATCGAGCTCGGCTGGCTCGAGGGGGTGACGACGCTCGGAATCACCGCCGGAGCGTCGGCGCCGGAGACTTTGGTGCGCGAGGTGGTCGATTTCCTCACCCGCCACTATGACGTCACCGAAATCGAAGGCGAAGGCGTGACCGAGCGGATGGTATTCAAGCTGCCGCGCGGGCTCGAGGCCGCTTGACCCTTCCGGCGGTCGAGATCTTCACGGACGGCGCCTGCAAGGGCAATCCCGGTCCGGGCGGCTGGGGCGCGGTGATCCGCTCAGGCCCGCATGAGAAGGAGATCAGCGGCGGCGAACCGCTCACCACCAACAACCGGATGGAGCTTCTCGCCGCGATCCGGGCGTTCGAGTCCCTCAAGCGGCCCTGCGAGGTGACCTTGTGGACCGACAGCGTCTACGTCCGCGACGGAATCACCAAATGGATCCACGGCTGGCGGCGCAACGGCTGGAAGACGGCCGACAGGAAGCCGGTCAAGAACGCCGAGCTATGGCAGCAATTGCTCGACGCCGCCGCCCCGCACAAGATCGACTGGCGCTGGGTGAAGGGGCATGCCGGGCACGCGGAGAACGAGCGCGCCGACCGGCTGGCCTGCGACGCGGCGATGCGGTTCGCGAGGCGCCGGGCCTAGACTTTGTCCTGCCGAAGCAGAATCGTCACCCCGGACTTGATCCGGGGTCCACCTTTTTCTCAATCCCGGTGGAGGAAGGAGGTGGATGCCGGATAAGTCCGGGGTGACGAATGCCTCGCTTCCAACACAATAGGACAAAGTCTAGCGGGCCGGCTAAACCGGCTCACTGGACGGCAGTTTGACCCAAGGCCGACGGATTCGCAGTCGCAGGTAGGCTGAAAGTCCTTCCCGGCTGCTCGGCCCCGAGCGCATCGTAGATCGCCCGGGCGGCCGTCGCGATGACGGCCGGCCGGTTCGAGCCGCCGCGGGCGAAGAAGGCGACCGCGATCCGGCGTCCGCCGGGCGTCGTCAGGAAGCCGACGTCGCCGGTATAGCCCGAAAGAGTACCCGTCTTGTGCTCCACGGTCGCGCCGGGGGGGAGGATTCCGCGGATCCGGTTGGAGCCGGTCGCACAACGTCGCATCATGTCGCGAAGCAGGTAGCGGCTCTGAGACGTCAGTGCCCCCTCCGTGTCGATCAGCCGCAGCAGGCCGAGCATCGCCACCGGAGTGCTGGAATCGCGAATATCGCGCAAATCCCTTCGGTCGCTGAGCAACTGCGCGATCGTGCGGTCGACGCGGATTCCGTTAAGACCGTGGCGACGCAGCCAGTCATCGACGGCCCTCGGCCCTCCCAGCGTGCCCATCAGCAGATCGGTGGCTCGATTGTCGCTGCGCGTGATCATGGCGTCCATCAGCTTCAACGCCGGAGTGCCAGCGACAGGATCATCGAGAGTCCGCCGGCCGGCGTCCACTTCCGCAAGATAGGCTGCAGCGACGGCTATCTTCATCGTGCTCGCCATCGGGAAGGCCTGCTGGCCGTTGAAGCTGATCGTCTCCCCGGTCGCGAGGTCGAGCGCGGCGATGCCGTACTCGCCCGGGTTCTCCGTGGCCATGGCCGCGAGCCGCTGCTCGAGCGAACGCAGACGCACATTGTCGTCAGCCCAGGCAGGTTGCGCGACAAGGACCAGCAGGGTCGTCAGCAAGCCGATAAATCGCATCGAAATCCCCTCAGCAGCCGCTGTCGTTCGCCTCACCAGCCCGCAGCCCGGACGGTGGCATGTCGCTGGATCATCATAGCGTCGGTTGAACTGCAGACTATGAACGCATTTTGGTAAACAGGGGCGTTCGTCGCAACATTGGCTCCATACGGCGCTGCGGCGGCCGGAGCCTGGGCTCAGATGCTCCTCAGCCTTTCGGCGGCGACGGCCGCTCGATCCGCCCGAGGAAGAGGAGGGTGCCGGTGCGATTGTCGCGGATGACGAAGAAGAAGGGCCGGTCCGCGTGGAATTCGCGGGGCATGCTGACGATCTCCGCGAGGCCGGCGGTTACCGCGGCCGCCTCCGTTCCCTTCTCGTCGACCCGCAAGAAGGTCTGGTGGATCACGTCGCTCAGGTACAGGCGGGCGTCCGAAATGCCGCCCAGCTGGGCCATCTGGGTGAATGCGCGTCTCATCCCGAGCGCCTGAAGCTGGGGAACGAGCGAAGCCCGGGTTTCGATCTCGAGCCTGGGCACGACCAGCTCCAGGTCGCGGCGCTCGCTCGACCTCAGCTGCTCGATCCAGCCGCCCAGGGCCTGCCCCTCCAGCCGCTGCTCGAACGACTTGAGGCCGCTGCTTTCCTTGGGGAGGAACAGCAGCATCGACAGCTCCTCGCCCTTGTAGGGCATCTCCACCGCCTCGAAGGTCGGGGTTTCGAAGAGCCTGAAGTTGGCGCGCTGGCGCATCATCGGAACGGAGATCGAGCCTCCGCCGCTCAGCCGGAAAGGCCGGGCGCGGGTCTGGGAGGCCTGGAAAGGGAGCAGCCAGTCCGCCTTGAACCAGATTGCGTTGGTCAGCACCAGGCGGGTCCGGTGGGTGATGTTCTCGCGCTGCAGGATCCGCTTGATCCGCCCCGCCGTCTTCTCCTCCGCCCAGCGGTTGACGGTCGCGATCGCGTCGACCGGCGCTCCGACGAAATCCACCGGCTGAGCGCCGCCGCCATAATGGCGCCGGACCTGCTCGAGCCAGGCCGGCTTGAGCTGGAAGCCCTGCTGGACCCAGAGCGCGTTGGCGATGCTGAGCCGGCGCCCCTCTTCGGCGATCGGCAGTCGCCGGAGCAGAGCGGCCATTCCCTCGTGCACGCCCGAATTCGGATAGCGAAGCGCCCCGGCCATTTCCGCGGCGGTTTCGCCCTCGGCGCCGGCATGGACCATCCCGAGAGCCATCGAGATGCTCGCCGGCGACACGAAGATGTTGCCCGGCTCGGATCCGAGCCTTCGGTAGAGCTCGAGCCCGAACTCGGTCTGCCCCGAAGTGACGCTCGCGGGTGGGGGCTGGTCGATCGGGGACGGCTCGTGCCGAGGCTGCTGCGCGACCGGCTCCTGGGGCTGGGGCTCGGGCGCCGCGCAGGAAACCAGGAGGAAAACGGCGGCGGCTGTCAGCGACCGGAAGAACACGGCGATCTCCTGCCCAGGTAAGCGGGCATCCGGACTGCTACACTATATCAACGGTAGAAATCAAACCCCTCCCCCCTTTTTCCCGGGAGAGGGGCTTAGGTGCGGAAACGGGTGGGCAAATAGGGTGCGGGGTCGAGCAGCGGCTCCTTGTCGAGCAGCAGGGCGGCCGCCAGCCTCGCGGCGGCGGGCGCCGTCTGGATTCCGAAGCCGCCCTGCCCGGCGCACCAGAAGAATCCGGAGACTCCGGGGTCGAAGCCGTAGACCGGGCGCCGGTCCGGGGCGAAGGTCCGAAGGCCGGCCCAGCTTCGCTCCACCCGCTCGACCTTCCAGTCCACCGCCCGCTCCAGCCGGTCGATCGCCTGCGCGACGTCGATCTCCTCCGGAGCGCAGTCGCAGGGGTCGCAGGGAGTCTCATCATGCGGGCTCAGCCACAGCCGTCCGCCAGCCTCCGGCTTGAAGTAGAAGCGTTCGAGAGCGTCGACCACGAGCGGCAGATCCGGAGGCGCGGGAGGATCGGTGCGCAGCTGGATCAGGGTGCGCCGGTAGGGCTGCAGCCCCGCCCGCGCCGCGCCCGCCAGGGCCGCGATCCGGTCGGCCCAGGCGCCGGCCGCGTTCGCTATGAGCCGAACCCGGAATGCTCCCGCCGCACTGGTCACGGTCCAGCCGCCGCCGTCGCGCGCCAGCGCGCGAACCTCGGCTCGGGTCACGATCCTCGCCCCCGCCCGCCGCGCCTCGCCAAGGTAGAGTTGGTGGAGGCCGGCGACGTCGATGTCGGCGCAGCTCGGCTCGAGCAGACCCGCCACCCAGCCGCGGCGCAGACCGGGCAGCAGGGTCTCGAGCCGCTCGCGCCCCAGCCGCTCGAACTCGACCCGGGCGCCGAATTCGGCCTCCATCGCCTCCAGCGCGGCCAGGCCCGCCTCGTCCGCGAGGTGAAGGGCCCCGCGCGGCTTGAGCAGGCCTCGCTCCTCCAGGAATGGACCGGAGGCGGTGGTGAGGGGCTGGATGAACGGCCCGCCATAGGTTTCCGCCCAGAAGGCGGCGGAGCGGCCGGTGCTGTGGTAGCCGGGCCGGTCCTCGGCTTCGAGCAGCAGGACCGAGGCTTCCCCCGCCACCTCCGCGGCCAGGCTCGCTCCGGCCATCCCGGCGCCGATGATTGCGATGTCGGCGTCGAAGCTCATTGCCCGGCGTGACGGTCGAGGAAGTCGTCGATCCGGGCCAGCGCCTTCAGCCGGACCTCGTCGCGCTCGCGCAATATCTCGTGCGCCGAATCGTCGAACATCATCAGTTCGGCCCTGGGCAGCCGCGACGCCGCGCGGCGGATCGCCGCCGGACTGACCAGCCGGTCGCGCTCGGTTCCGATCAGAAGCACCGGGATCGCAACCTGCGCCAGCCTGGCCTGAGTCAGTGCCGCGCAGGAATCGTAGGCCGCCTTCAGCCAGCCCCAGCTCGGAGCGCCGAGGTTGAAGCGGGGCTGCTTCTCCCACCACCAGAGCTCGTCCTCGTAGCGTTCGGGGCAGCCGGTCAGGCAGGACTGGCGCATCGAGCCCGGCGGTTGCGGCCGCGAAGGCTGCTGCCAGGCCGGCTGCCCGCTCCAGCCGAACAAGGAGGCGGTGAAGGCGAGCCACTCGGCGGCGAAGGGCGGCAGCGGCGCGCTGTTGATCATCAGCATGGGCGCGACCAGCACTGCGGCGCTTATCGGCGGCTTCCGCTCGGCCAGAGCGCGCAGCAGGACATGCCCGCCCATCGAATGGGCGACGGCGACGTGCGGACCCGGAGTTCCCGCGCTCCAGGCTTCGATCAGTCCGGCGAGATCCCCGACGAGGGTTTCGAAGCTGTCGAGATGGCCGCCGGGCCGGTCCCCCTGCGAGGCGCCCTGCCCCCGCCAGTCGAACGCGGCGACGTTCCAGCCGGAGCGGTGCCAGTGATCCTGAACCTCGAGATATTTCTCGATGAAGTCGCCGCGGCCTCCGGCGAAGAGGAGGCTGCCGCGAACCGGCGCCCCCTCCCGCTGCCGCCGCTCGAGCGTCCGGCAGGTCCAGCCGTCGGCCGCTTGCCAGTCGCGGAAAACGGCGCCCGGGGGGATTGAACGGCGATCGAACGCTTCGCTGTGCATGGGCCCGGTTACGGTTTCGAAAGCTGTTACGTCTAGTGCCTGGTCCTTATGCAAGGGGGCCTTTCCTGGTTTTTCATCGCTTTGCTCGCCGCGGCCATGCTCGTGGCGGCGATCGGCGACTGGCGCACCCGGACGATCCCCAACTGGCTGAACGGAGCGATCGCACTGCTCGCCATACCCTTCTGGTGGAGCATCGGCCTCAGCCTGTGGCCGGGAGTCGCTCTGCAGATCGGGCTGGCGCTCGCGGTGTTCGGCCTGTTCGCGATCGCCTTCCGTTTCGGGGCGATGGGCGGCGGCGACGTCAAGATGGCGGCGGCGATCGCTTTGTGGCTTCCGTTCGCCGGAGTCGTGAAGCTGCTGGCGATCATGTCGATCGCCGGCGGCGTGCTGACCCTCGCGATGGTGGCCGCTCACCGGATGGCGAAAGCCTCCGGCCAGCCGGAAATTCCGTACGGCATCGCCATAGCCTTTGGCGGTTTTTGGCTGATTGGCGAACGGATTCTTAACCAATTTGTCTGATGTGGGAGCCTGCATTTTGAGCGGGCGAGGAGGCGACTAGCGTCATGGATGTGAAAAAGCTCGTGCTGCTGATCGGAGCGCTGATCATCGCGGCCGTCACCGCGGTGACCGCCAAGAACATGTTCAGCGGATCCGGAGCGCCTTCCGCATCGGCCGGCCCCGTCGTGCCCGCCGGCCCGGAAGTGCTGGTTGCGACCCGCGCCCTTCCGGTCGGCACCATCATCGATGCCGAGGCCTTCCGCTTCCAGCGCTGGCCCGAAGGCCTCGTCCAGCCCGCTTACTACATCAAGGGCAAGCCGGGCGTCCGCCCGGCCGACCTGGTTGGGACCGTCGTCCGCAACGAGATCACGGCCGGTCAGCCCTTCACCCAGGGCTCGCTGATCAAGCCGGGGGAGCGGGGCTTCCTCGCCGCCGCGCTCGGGCCGGGGATGCGCGCCGTCACCGTGCCGGTCTCCGCGACCAGCGGAGTCGCCGGCTTCATCTTCCCCGGCGACCGGGTCGACATCGTCCTCACCCAGGAGGTGGCAGGCGGCGGCGACGGAGTTCCGCTCAAGGTCTCCGAGACGGTGATGCGCAACGTCCGGGTGCTCGCCACCGACCAGCGCATGTCCGCCCGGGGCGACGACGGCAAGGCGGTCGTCCAGCGCTTCACGATGGTCACTCTGGAGGCGACCCCCAAGATCGCGGAGAAGATCGCGGTCGCCCAGAAGATCGGCGACCTGTCGCTGTCGCTGCGCTCGATCGCCGACAATTCGGCCGAGCTCGAGCGCGCCATCGCCTCGGGCGAGGTGACGGTTCCGGCCACCGACGACCCCAAGGCGGAGCGGCGCATGCTGCTCGCCATCGCCAACCAGCCGGTCGAGGGGGCCAGCACCTTCACCACCGGTTCGGACGTGTCGCGCTTCCAGCGCAGCACCGTCCCCGGGCGGCCGCAGCAGCAGTCCAGCCCGGCGCCCGCCGCCCCTGCCTCTGCCCCCGGCATAACCATCTCGACTAGCCCTGCCGCGCCGGCCGTGCCCACCGGCCCGGTCGTACGCATCTCGCGCGGCAACAACGTCACCATCGTTCCGGTCGGAGCCAAATAAGATGACAAAGCTGAACATCATGCGACGGGCGACGCTCGGCACCGCGATCGGTGCTGTCGTGGCCGCGAGCTTCACCGCCTGGGTCCCGACCCCGGCCCTGGCCCAGAATTCGGCGGGCACGTACCGGCCGACGAACCAGGTGCTGCTGTCGGTCGGCGAAGGCCAGCTCGTCTCGCTGCCGAGGAACGTCGTCGACGTGTGGACCTCCAACCCGCTGGTGGCCGACGTCAACGTCAGCAGCCCGAGGCGGATCGGCCTGTTCGGCAAGGAAGCCGGCGAGGCCACGGTCATCGCCACCGCGGCCGACGGCTCCGTCGTCTACGGAGCGAACATCCGGGTCAGCCAGAACATCAGCTCGGTCGACGAGATGCTTCGGGTGGCCATGCCGGATTCGAACATCAAGGTCACCCATGTCGGCCAGATCGCGGTGATGAGCGGGACGGTCGCTTCCCCCGCCGACGCCGCCCAGGCGGAGCAGCTGGTCCGGATGGTGCTCAACCCCGGAGTCGACACCAATGCGCCCGGCGCCGTTCTCAAGATCACGCCCGTCAACCGGCTGAAGTCGGCGACCCCGCTTCAGGTCATGCTCCAGGTCAAGATCGCCGAGGTCAGCCGCACCCTGGTCAAGGAGATCGGAGTCAACCTCCTTACCCGCGACACGAGCGGCGGCTTCCTGTTCGGCATCGGCCGCGGCAATGCCGGCACCATCAAGACCGTCGTCGGAGCGGTGGACCCGCTCACCGGCGCCGGCCCGGGCGGCACCGCCTACCAGTTCAACAACGCCGCCCAGGGAACCACTCTCGGAGCCGCCGGGCACCTGCTGGGCCTGGACGTGCTTTCCACCCTCAACCTCAACGAGCAGGTGGGCGCGGTTCACACGCTCGCCGAGCCGAACCTGACCGCCCTGTCGGGCGAAACCGCGAGCTTCCTCGCCGGCGGCGAGTTCCCGATCCCGACGGCGAGCGGAATCAACGGCACCTCGGTGGAGTTCAAGCAATATGGAGTCAGCCTGGCCTTCACCCCCACGGTTCTCGCCGACGGCCGGATCTCGATGCGGGTGCGCCCCGAAGTCTCCGAGCTCTCGGACGCCGGCTCGATCCAGCTGAGCGGCTTCAAGGTCCCCGGCCTGACCACCCGCCGGGCGGAAACCACGGTCGAGCTGGGCTCCGGCCAGAGCTTCATGATCGGCGGCCTGCTTCGCAACACCAACGGCAACTCGACCGACAAGGCGCCGCTGCTCGGCAGCCTGCCGATCATCGGCGCCCTGTTCCGCTCGAACAGCTTCAAGCGCAACGAGACCGAGCTGGTCATCGTCGTCACGCCCTATCTGGTGAAGCCGGTCAGCGCATCGCAGATCGCGCTGCCCACCGATGGTTTCCGAAGCGCCACCGGAATGGAGCGGGTCTTCCTCGACAAGGGCGAATATAGCCGGCCCGGCGTCGTCCGGCCGCAGCCGACGATGGTCCAGCCGCGGGCGCAGGGACCGGGCATCTCCAGCGTCGCGCCGGTGCCGGCGCCAACCGCGCCGCCGCAGCGGCAGGCGCAGCAAAAGGCGACCCGGCCGGCCCAGGCTTCCGCCAGCCCCGGCTTCAGCTTCTGACGCCGCGACCGAGCAAAGGACAGGATCCAATGGCACGAATCACATCCCTCACCCTGATCGTCGCGGCCGGCGCGATCCTCCTGGCTCCGGCGGCCGAGGCGCGCCGCGAAAGGCATGGCCCGGAACGGGGAATCGACTCGCTCAACCAGCCCCTGGTCGAGCGGACCGACTTCGTCCTCGACCTCGCCGCGCCTTCCGGCGGCCTGATGCACGAGGAGAAAGAGCGGCTGCGCTCATGGTTCGACTCGGTCGGCGTGGGCTACGGCGACCGAGTGTTCGTCGACGCGCCCTACG
>DATHBY010000454.1:0-3932 GCA_035295885.1 Allosphingosinicella sp. | reverse complement strand
TGCGCTTGCCGATCGCGGCCTCGACAGCGACCTTGATCAGGTGAGTGGCGCCGGCGGTGGACTGGCCGGAGCGGCCCTGCGGGTCGGCGCCGGCGACATTGAAATAGCGAAGCGCGCAGAAGTTCAGCGGGTGGGCGAAGGCGGTATCGGCAAGCATCCGCTCGGTCATCAGCTTCGACCAGCCGTAGGGATTGATCGGCTGGGTGCGGCTGCTTTCGACGATCGGCACCTGCTCGGGCAGGCCGTAGGCTGCCGCGGTCGAGGAGAAGATGAAGTGGCGGACCCCGCCCTGAACCGCGCTTTCGATCAGCGAGCGGCTCTTCACCGTATTGTTCTCATAATATTTGAGCGGCTGCTCGACCGACTCCGGAACCACGATCGAGCCGGCGAAATGGACGATCGCGCCGATTCCGTGCTCCTCGATCAGGCGCCCGACCAGCGCCTGGTCGCCGACGTCGCCCTCGACGAACCGCGCCGCCCCGGGGATCGCCCAGCGGAAGCCGGTGGTGAGGTTGTCGATGACGACGACCTTCCAGCCCGAATCGAGCAGCGCCAGCACGGCATGGCTGCCGATATAGCCGGCGCCGCCGGTCACGAGCACGGTGGGCTTGTTCATCTAACCTCTTCCCTCACGGAACCCGAATGCGGCTAAGAGCGCTGAAGGGATCGTTGCAGCGCCCACACGACCCGGGCGCTAGACCAAGAGGTACCGGGATGAAAACAGCTTTTCTGCGCACTGCTCCACTCCTGCTGGCGGCGGCGCTCGCCGCCTGCGCCAGCGGCGGCAAGGAGAGGCCGACGGCCGGCGGAGTCGACGTCGCCCGCTTCCACCTCGGCGAGACGGTCGCCCGGGCGCGGATCGCGGTCGAGCCGTTCGACAAGGCCGACGCCAACAGGCCCGAATTCCCGGCCTATGCGGCCGCGGTCGGCCGCCAGCTGACCCGCCTCGGCTGGACCGTGGTGCCGACCACGACCGGGTCCGAGCAGATCGCCCTAATCGACCTCGAGCAGGGCAGCCGCGAGGCGATCGCGGCGAAGACCGCGGCCCGAGTCGGCCGCGGCCTCTCTGCCACGGCGCCTGAGGGAACCTCGGCCAACATCACCGCCAGCCTGCTCGAAGTCGCCATCCGCCGCCGCTCGGACGGCACCGTTTTCTGGGAAGGCCGAGCCGTCGGCGAGGCGCCGACCGGAAGCCCCCAAGCCGCCCGCACGGCCGCCGTCGAGCGGCTCGCCGAGGCTCTGTTTCGGGACTTCCCCGGGGAGTCGGGCCGCACTATCAGGGTCCGATGACACTATCCGTTACCAGCCCCTTCGATGGCGGCAACATTCGTACCGTCGCCATTGAGGGCAACCGGATCGACCTCGAAATCGCCAGGGACCATGATTCGGAATTCTACCAATGGTTCTATTTCCGGCTGACCGGCGCGGCCGGGCAGAAGGTGGAGCTCAGGATCCTCAACTGCGCCGGCTCCGCCTACCCGCTCGGGTGGCAGGATTACCGCGCCTGCATGTCGGTGGATCGCGAGGAGTGGGAGCGGGTCGACACGCGCTATGAAGACGGAATCCTCACCATCAGCCTGACTCCGCAATCCAACAGCGTCTGGTTCGCCTATTTCGCGCCCTACACGATGGAGCGTCACCACGACCTCGTCGCCTCTGTGGCCGGCCACCCGGCGGCCCTGCACCGTTCGCTCGGCCAGACGCTCGACGGACAGGAGATGGACTATTTCCGGATCGGCGAGGGGCCGCTCCAGGTCTGGCTCTACGCCCGCCAGCATCCGGGCGAGACGATGGCGGAATGGTGGATGGAAGGGGCGCTCGAGCGGCTCCTCGACGAGGCCGACCCGGTCGCCCGGCGCCTGCTCGCCAAGGCGACCTTCCACATCGTCCCGAACATGAACCCCGACGGATCGCGCCGGGGGCATCTGCGCACCAACGCCGCCGGCACGAACCTCAACCGCGAGTGGCACGATCCGAGCCCCGAGCGGAGCCCGGAAGTGCTGTGCGTCAGGAACGAGATGGACCGGACCGGGGTCGATTTCGCGATGGACGTCCATGGCGACGAGGCGATCCCCGCAAACTTCCTCGCCGGCTTCGAAGGCATTCCGAGCTGGAACCCGGGCCAGCAGAAGCTGTTCGAGCGGTTCAGCGAGGAGCTGGTCCGCTTCTCCCCCGATTTCCAGACCCGCAAGGGCTATGAAGTGTCGAAACCGGGCGAGGCAAACATGTCGATGTCGACCTCCCAGCTCGCCGAACGCTACGGCGCGGTCTCGATGACTCTCGAAATGCCCTTCAAGGACAATGAGGACCTGCCCGACCCCTTACGCGGATGGTCCCCCGAGCGCAGCGCCCACCTCGCCCGGGGCTGCCTCGAGGCGCTTCACGCCATCATCGACGAGCTTCCGGCGAAGAAGCGGTAGCCCTGAGCGAGCATGCTTCGATACGGCATTTCGACTTCGCTCGATGCCTGCTCAGCATGAGCGGTTTGGTTTTTCGCTCATCCTGAGTAGGGGCTGAGCGAAGTCGAAGCCCCGTATCGAAGGACCGATATGCCCAAGCTCGTCCTCATCCGCCACGGCCAGTCGGCGTGGAATCTCGAGAATCGCTTCACCGGCTGGTGGGATGTCGACGTCACCGGGAAGGGGGCCGAGGAAGCTCGGCTGGCCGGGGAGCTGATGGCGGCGAAGGGGCTCGACTTCGACCTGTGCTTCACCAGCCTCCAGACCCGCGCGATCAAGACTCTCAACCTGGCGCTGGAAGCGATGGGGCGGCTGTGGCTGCCTGCGGAGAAGGACTGGCGCCTGAACGAGCGCCATTATGGCGGCCTCACCGGGCTCAACAAGGCGGAGACGGCGGCGAGGCACGGCGACGAGCAGGTCCATATCTGGCGCCGCTCGTTCGACATCCCGCCGCCGCCGATGGAGCCGGACAGCCCCTACGATCTGGCGGCGGACCGGCGCTATGCCGGGATCGAAGTGCCGCGCACCGAGAGTCTGAAGGATACGATCGCCCGGGTGCTGCCTTATTGGGAGAGGCGGATCGCTCCGGCTCTGAGCGACGGGCAAAGGGTTCTGATCTCGGCCCACGGCAATTCGCTTCGGGCGCTGGTCAAGCATCTGTCGAACATTCCGGACGACGAGATCACCGGGCTGGAGATCCCGACCGGCCAGCCGATCGTCTACGAGCTGGACGAGGCGCTGGGCGCGACGGACCGCTATTATCTGAGCGAGCGCTGAGCTTCCCGTCATTGCGAGGAGCGAAGCGACGAAGCAATCCAGCGGGCCTCGGAGGCTGCACTGGATTGCTTCGCTTCGCTCGCAATGACGGACTTAAGCGACCTAACCCTCCAACCTCGCCAGCGCCTGGTTGCGTTCCGCCCTGACGAGGACGTCGTCGACCTTGTCGCCCGGCATGATCCCGGTCGTCGCGACCGCGGATTCGAGCTTCACCCGGGCGTGGCCGAGGTCGAGCGGGTTTTCCGCAATGCAGCGGGCGAGGCGGTCGCCGGTGTCGATGGCGCTGTTGTGATCCAGATGGTCCAGTATCAGATCGAACCGCGCCTCCCCGGTGCGGGCGAGGATGTCGGTCGAGCGGATCAGGCCGCAGAGCAGCCGCGCGACGTGGACGAGGGCCGCGTCGACGGCGAAATGGCCGTGGCGCTCGTTGACGTCGGCGAGGTTGGTCAGCTCGATTCCGACGACGGCCGCGCTGGTGCCGTGGCGCTCGGCGAGGCCGACGACCCGCTCGAGCTCGGAGCGGAAGCGGAGGGCCGTGGGCAGCGGCGTCAGGCTGTCGCTCTCGGCGCGCAGCTCGAGCTCGCTGATCCGCCGCTGGGCTTCGGCCAGCGCGGCGCGGAGGAGCGCGTTCTCGTCGGAGGTCTCGGCCGGGACGCCGGCGAAATCGGATGAATGCTTGGACATGGAGGCTTAATA
>DATHBY010000453.1:0-9538 GCA_035295885.1 Allosphingosinicella sp. | reverse complement strand
GGGCGCAAGCGCGCGGAAGGCCTGCTGCGGGACAATGGGCTGGGCGACTATGTCAACAAGCCGATCAAAAGCCTGTCCAAGGGCATGGCGCAGACCGTACAGCTGTTCGGCACGATCGTACACAGGCCCAAGCTGATCGTGCTCGACGAGCCTTTCTCCGGCCTCGACGCGATCAACCAGGGCCGGCTCGAGCATCTCATCCGCGACGAAGCGGCCGGCGGAGCGACGATCATCTTCTCGACCCACGTCATCGCCCATGCCGAGCGGCTGTGCGAGCGGATCGCGATCATCGCCGGCGGCAAGGTGCGGTTCGAGGGCAGCGTTTCCGAAGCGCGCGACCGCCTCCGTCCGCAGGTCCGCCTCCGCACCCGGATCGCCGACGGGCCCTGGCGAGCCGCGCTTCCTGCGGACGCGCACCACGAGGACGGCCTCTGGTCGTTCGAATTGCCGCAGGCCGGGATCGAGCCGCTGCTCAGGGCGCTGATCGACGGCGGCGCCGGGATCGAGGATCTGTCGATCGAGCGGCCGGGCCTCCACGATGCCTTCGTCGTCATCGCCGGCGAGCAGGCCGCGCGCGACCTCGCCGACAGCGCCTCGGAAGGAGACTCGGCATGATGGGCTTCTTCCACTCCGCCTATGTCATCGCCCGCCGCGATTTCGTCGCGACCGTGTGGTCGCGCACCTTCCTGTTCTTCCTGCTCGGGCCTTTGCTCATCATCGGCCTGTCCTTCCTGTTCGGCAACATGAGCGGCCGGATGGCGCGCCAGGACGTCCACGCGACCGTGGCGGTGGTCGCCGGGCAGTCGGATTTCGCGGCGCTCGCGGCGGCTCGCGAGCGGCTCAACCCCGGCTTCGGCGCCCGGCCGCTGCCGACCCTCGTCCACGAGGAGCCCGGCCGGGACCCGGAGAACCAGGTCCAGGCGCTCCTGCGCAGCCCGGGCAAGCGCATCCTCGCCGTTCTGACCGGAGGCCTCGAGCGGCCGGTCCTCACCGGAGCGATCAGCGGCGACGGCAGCATCCGCAAGCAGATGACTCTGATCCTCGACCAGGCGCGCCAGCAGCGTGCCCTCGCCGCGGCCGGGCGGGAGCCGCCGCCCGTCGCCGTCCAGGTGGTGGAAACCGACCGGTCAGAAGGCTCGCTCGCCGCCACTCGGGCGATCACCGCGCGGGCCGGCCAGCTCCTGCTCTTCATGCTCACCGTGCTTCTCGCCGGAATGCTGCTTTCCAACCTGCTCGAGGAGAAATCGAACAAGATCATCGAGGTCCTCGCCGCTGCGCTTCCGATCGACGCCATCTTCGTCGGCAAGCTGGGCGCGATGCTGGCCGTCTCGCTGGTCGGGATCGGTGTCTGGGTGAGCGGCGCACTCGCCGGCCTCGCCATCCTCCCGAGCCAGGCCGGGAACCTGCCCGAGCCGGCGGTCGGCTGGCCGATCTTCATCCTCCTCGTCCTCCTCTATTACAGCGCCAACTACCTCCTGCTCGGAGCGCTCTTCCTCGGCATCGGCAGCCAGGCCAATTCGGTGCGCGAGGTGCAGACCCTGTCGATGCCGGTCACGATCGGGCAGATGCTGATCTTCCTTCTGGCCTCGTTCGCGGTCGGAGCGTTCAACAGCCCGCTCGGCCTCGGCGCCGCCATCTTCCCGTTCAGCTCCCCGCTCACCATGGTCGCCCGCGCCGCCCAGACCCCCGAGTTCTGGCCGCACCTCCTGGCGCTCGCCTGGCAGGCCCTGTGGGTCTGGCTGACGGTCGCTCTCAGCGCCCGGCTGTTCCGAAGGAACGTGCTGAAATCGGGGGGTGCCGGAGCGGGCGGAATGTTGAGGCGGCGGAAGAAAACTGCCTGAATTCCTCCCCTGCATTGTGCAGGGGAGGGGGACCAGGCGAAGCCTGGTGGAGGGGCTTTGCCGAGTCTGAAGACCCCTCCACCGCGGTTCGCGCGGTCTCCCTCCCCGCGAACCCGCGGGGAGGAATTTCTCACTCCGGCGCCGGCCCCACCTGCTGCCAGAGCTCGACCTTGATCCCGTCGCAATCGAGGATCCAGGCGAACTTGCCATATTCCTCGTCCTGGCGGCCGAGTATCTCAATCCCCTTCGCCTCGAGCTCGGCGGTCATGGCGTCGAGATCGTCGACCCTCACGTTGATCATGAACGAGGCCCGGCTCGGGTCGAAATAGTCGCTCGCCGCCTTGAAGGGTGACAAGATGCTGTAGCCGTCCGGATCGCGGGCGAACTTGAAGGTCGCGCCCCACTCGCCGCCGACTCCGAGCACCTCCTTGTACCAGCGCGCCGTCGCCTCGCTGTCCTCGACCTTGTAGAAGACGCCGCCGAGCCCGGTCACCTTAGCCATAGATCGCCTCCGCCGCTTCCTTCAGGGCCTTCATCGCAAGCTTGTAGGGGAATGGGCCGTGGCTGATGCGAGCCACCCCCGCCGCCGCCACGGCCGCCGCTTCGGGCGCTCCGGGGAAGGCCATGAAATTGACCGGCAGCGGCGAGGCGGAGCAGATCCGGGCCAGCTGATCCAGATCGACCAGCCCCGGTACGAAGAATCCGCTCGCCCCGGCCTCGGCATAAGCGCGGGCCCGCGCCAGCGCTTCTTCGATGCGGGCGGGCTCGTGGGTCTGCGCCCTCGTCTTGAGGAAGATGTCGGTGCGCGCGTTGATGAAGAAGTCCGGCCCGACGGCTTGCCGAGCCGCCCGGATCCGCGCCGCCTGGGCCTCGATCGGATGGAGGCCTTCGCCGCCGATCACCTGGTCCTCGAAATTGCACCCGATCGCCCCCGCCTCGGCGAGCCGCCTGACGTTCTCCGCCCCCGCCTCGGGGGCGGCCGAATAAGCGCCTTCGAAGTCGACCGTCACCGGCAGCTCCACGGCCGCGGCGATCCGGGCCGCATTGGCGATGGCGAGCTCGAGCGGAAGCGATTCGGCGTCCTGGAAGCCGTGAGCCGCCGCGACCGAGGCGCTGCCGGTGGCGATCGCCTTCGCGCCCGCTTCGGCCACCGCCCTCGCGCTGCCCGCGTCCCAGGCATTGTAGAGGATGACCGGATCGCCCGGCCGGTGAAGCGCCGCGAACGCCCGCGCCTTGTCGCTCGATGTCGCCATGGACCGGATTGTAAGCCGGACCCGGCGTTCGAGTCTATCGCGTCACCCGGCGCGAGCTGACGATCCGGCCGGCGCTGTCGGTGACCACCTCGAGCAGCTGACCGGCCCGGTCGCGCACGGTTCGCACGGTCTGGCCGGCCGAGTTCACCGTCTGCGAAACCGCCGTCAGCCCGGAACCGGCGAGGTCGAGCAGTTGCCCGTTGCGAAGCGCCGTCCCGGCGATTCCGCCGACGGTGCCGACCGTGTTGTTGGCGACGCCCCCGACGGTGTTGACTGTGTTGTCGACAGTCGAAAGCAGCTGCGTGACCAGCTGCGGGCTGTTGTCGAGCGTTTGCAGCGTGCGCTCGATAATCGCCCGGACATTGTCGAGGCGGACGACGAGAGTGGCCGTTGCCTGGACGCCCTTTATGCCGATCTTGACCTGGTCGATGCTCGCGTCTGCCCCGGCCGTCAGCTTGAGCAGGTTCGCTAGCCGGGCGTCGAGTGCGATGTGGACCTGGAGGTTGTTCACCTCGAGATTGATCTCGTCGACCGACAGGTTCGGGATGTCGAGCAGCACGTCGGGCTGATCCTGACCCTGCGACACCTGCTGGGCGAGCGCCGTCGATGGGGTGCCGCGCGGCGCCGCCCCTCGGCGATCCTGGGCGGCCGCGGGCGAGGCGAAGACGGCGATTGCGGCGGCAGCCGCGAGAAGCGGGGAAAGACGCATGGTGAAACTACTCCCTGTTGCAGGGAGCGAAACGTTACTGGGGCGTGCCGGTTTCGGCCTGAGCGTCTATTTTGACGCTTTGCCGGACCGAAGCTTCGGCATGGACCTCGACGGTGACGTTGCGAAGCTCCGTCCGCCCCTGCGCCTTCGGCTCGACCTTCACTTCGACCCGGTTGCCGGGGCCCTCGCCGCGCACTTCGAGCCTGGCCTCGCCCTTCTGCTCGATTCGTACCGAGCGGGCGCGCAGGTGGAGGTTGAGCTCGATGTCGGGAGTCTGGGCGGCGGCGGCCTGGAGGAGCAGGAAGAGCATGCGACGGTCCTTCGATACGCCGTTTCGCCAAGCTCAACGGCTACTCAGGATGACCGGTTGCACAGCGTCGCCCCTATCCGCTCATCCTGAGTAGGGACTGAGCCTGGCGAAGGCCCGTATCGAAGGACAAGTTTAGTGGACGAACCTCGCGACGACATCGCGATACGACCGGCTCACCTTTACCTGGCTGCCGCTCTCGAGCACCAGGAAGCATTCGCCGTTGGTGTGCGGCTTGACCTGCCTCACCTGGTCGAGGTTGACGATGCAGGAGCGATGGACTCGCTGGAAGCGGCGCGGGTCGAGGCGCTTCTCCAGATCCTTCATCGTCTCGCGAAGGATCAGGGTGTTGTCGCCGGTGTAGATGCACATGTAGTCGCCGGCGGCGTCGATCTTCTCGATCGAATCGACGTCGACCCTGAAAATCTGGCCGCGGTCCTTGATGTTGATGAGCTTCTCGTAGCGGTTGGAGCTCGGAGCGTCCTCGGCCGCGTTGGCGACCTGGTCGACGGCGTCCGGAGCCACCTCGGCGAGGACCTCCTTCAGCCGCCCCACTTCCTCGGCCCCGCGCTTTTCCGCGAGCCGGTTGCGGACCCGGTCGAGCGTGTCGGCGAGGCGGTCCTCCTCGACGGGCTTCATCAGATAATCGACGGCCTGCGCCTCGAACGCCCGGATGGCATGGTCGGAATAGGCCGTGACGAAGACGAACAAGGGCGGCTCCACCTCCATCAGACCCTGGATCACCGAAAAGCCGTCGAATCCGGGCATCTGGATGTCGAGGAAGACGAGGTCGGGCTTGTTGGTCTTGATCGCCCTGATCGCCTCGCGGCCGTTGGAACAGGTCTCGACGATTTCGACGTCGTCATGCTTCTCCAGGCGCAACTGGAGGCCCTGGATGGCCAAAGGCTCGTCGTCCACGAGAATCGTGCGGATCGTCATTTCGGTTCCTCGACAGGTTCAAGCTGGTACGGGATTTCTATGGTAACGCGGAAGCCCCCCTTAATGTTCGATTCAGTCTCGAAACGATGGTCCGCGCCATAGGCTTGCGCCAGACGGTCCCGAATGTTCGCCAGTCCGACGCCGGTGGACTGCTGAGCCTTCACCCAGTGATCCTCCGCCCCGGGGCCGGTATCGCGCACCGTCAGCATCACCCGGTCGATGTTGAGACGGGCCGAGACCTCGATGTCCGCGCCCTCCTCCTGCGGGGTCACCGCATATTTGATCGCATTCTCGACCAGGGGCTGGAGGAGCAATGACGGCAGCCGGGCCCGGGCGACGTTGGGGTCGATCTCGAAGCGCGGCCTCAGGCGGTCCTCGAAGCGCATCTTCTCGATCTCGAGGTAGAGCTTCAGGGTCTCCACCTCCTGGGCTACCGTGACATGGCCGGTCGGCTCGTTGACCAGCGTGTAGCGAAGGAAGGACGACAGCCTCGACAGCATCGCATTGGCCCGGTCCGTCTGCTTCAGGAGCACCAGGGTCGAGATCGAGTTCAGTGTGTTGAACAGGAAATGGGGATTGAGCTGGTAGCGAAGCATTGCGAGCTGAGCCGAGCTCGCCTGGTGCTCGAGCCGAAGCAGCCGGTCGCTCTGCTCCTCGAGCAGGAGATAGTAATTGATGCTGTAATAGAGCGCCGACCAGGCGACGAGCAGGGTCAGCGTTAGCACGATCGAGCCGAAGAATTGCAGCCCCTGCGGGGTGATCCCCGGCCTCACGAAGGTGGCGTGGCTCCACGTCTCGATCGCCGAAAAGGCGGCCGAGGCGACCATGATGAGCAGGATCGAGCTCACCCAGGTGATGATCGGCCGCATCTTGATCAGCCGCCGGTAGGCCGCCGCCATCAGCAGGGTCAGCGAATAGCCGGTCGCGGTCAGCAAGGTGATGTGGATGACGAGGCTGAAGCCGAAATTGTTGGCGATGCCCGACAGCGTCCGAAGGAAGAAATAGCCGGCCCATCCCCCGGACTGGAGAATCCAGAAGGCCCGGTTCTTGTCCTCGAAGAAAGGCTGCTGCTGGAGCCGGAAGGGCTTCCAGCCGCCGCCCGCAGCCTGCCGTGGGCCGCTTGTCTTCGCCTGGACTGCGCTAGTTGACACCGCGGCCAGCTTTAGCGGGCAAAACCAGGATCGACCAGTCGCCCTCGTCCATCACCCATTTCGCCACCGCCGAGCGTACTTCCCCGGGGGTCAGCGACTTGTAATCGGAGAGGTAGGTTCGGGTATGCTCGATCAGGTAGGGCTCGCGCGACCAGTCCTCCATCGTTCCGGCCCAATAGCCGTTGGTCTTCAGCCGCCGCTCGATCCCGGTCACCACCGGATTGATCGCGCGCTGCCATTCGTCGGCCGAGGCCGGCCTGGCGGCGAGGTCGGCGACGATCTCCCGAGCGAGGCGGAAGAACAGGTCCGCACGCTCGGGCCGGATCTCGGAGCCGGCGAAGAGGAAGCCCCATTCGGGGAATTCGTAGGAGGACTGGACGGAGGCGGAGGGGGAATAGCTCGCGCCCTCGCTGTCGCGAAGCCGCTCCATCAGCCGCGCCTGGGCGATGTTGGCGGCGATTCCCAGCGCCCGCCGCTCGCGCCGCCGCTCCGGCCCGCCGAAGGTGGTCCAGCCGAGCCCGGCATAGGCCTGGGCCGGATCGCCCTGGTGGGTGAATCGGATCGGCTCCTTCGAAGCGCTCGGCGGCCGCACCTTGAGCGAGGCCGCCGGCGCCCGCACCTCGGGACGCGGGGGCAGGGCCGCCACAGTCTTGAGCATCGCCGCCACCGCCGTCTCGAGATCCGCGTCGCCGACGACCACCGCCTCGATCGGCCCCTGCGCAAGCAGGGGCTTCATGAAGGCTTCGAAATCCTCGTGGCGGATGCGCTCGATCTCGGCCTTGTCGAACGGCTGCCAGCGCGGGTCGCCGCCGCGGGCGACGGCTCCGAACTCGCGGCCCATTCGCGACGCGGCGGAGGAGAAAGCGAGCTCGTAATTTTCGAGCGCCGCGATCTTCGAGCGCTGGAACAAGGCCGCGTCGAAATGGGGGGCGACGATCTTGGTGGCGAGCAGCCGCATCTGGTCGCCCAGCTCCTCGGCGCGGGTCGAGCCGCGAAGCACCAGGGCCCCCTCGTCGAAGCCGAAGCTCATCGTCATCCGCCGGCCGGTGAGCAGCCGCTCGAGCCCGTCCAGGTCGAGCGGGCCGACTCCGGTCGAGCCGAGCAGGGCCCCGAGCCAGGCCAGCGACTTGCGGTCCGCCGGAAGCCCGGCCATGCCGCGGCCGAAGCGAAGCGAGACGGTGACGTTGCCCTTGTCGTAATCGGTCTGCTTGAAGACCAGGCTCGAGCCGTTGGCGAAGCGCACGATGGTCGCGTCCATATCGGCGATCCGCTGGCGTGATACCTCGCGGCCCGGCGGTCCGAGCGGCGGCAGATCGTCCATGCTGACCCGCCGCTCCGCCTGCCGCGCCGCCGGAGCGGCGGCCTCGGCGGCGGCGAGCGCCTGCTTCAGGCCCGTCACCGGCGCCGGCGAAAGCATCGCCAGCCTCGGCCCGGAACCCGAGAACATCTCCTTTAGCGCCGCCTGCACCGCCTGCGGGGTCATGGTCGGGGCGAGTTCCTCGAACAGAGCCAGCTGGACCTCGGCGGTGGAAATGACGCTGTTGCCGTCGAGCGCGGAGATCAGCCGCCCGGCCCGCTGCTGCGAGCGCTGGGTCGGATCGCCCTGCACGGCGGCTCGGCCGGCGGTCCGGATATTCTCCATCTCGCGTCCGATCTCGGTCGCGCTCGGCGGCGTCTTCAGGGCGTCGGCGAGGATCGCATAGGCTTCGCTCAGCGCTTCCTGCCAGCGCCCCTCCTTCGCCATCACCGACATCTGGGTGTAATCGGCGATGTTGACGCTGTTCTCGGCCTGCACCTGGGCATTGAGGAAGGACGCCTCTCCCCGAGCCTTGGCTTCGAGCCGCCGGTTGAGGATCCGCCGGGCGAGGACCCGGGCCAGCTCCCTCTGCTCGCGCGCCTTGGTCGGCGGGATCGGACGGTAGGGCCGGATCCAGCTCAGGGTCGCGAAATGGGGAGAGCCCGGATAGGCGAGGGCGGCGGTCCGCTCCGGAACGTCGGCGATCTTTCCGTAATCGGGTTCGCGCGGCTCCGGTCCCGACCCCTTCCAGCCGCCGAAGCGCGCCGCGATCAGCTCCTCCATCATCTTGGGATCGGCATCGCCGACCATCACCAGCGTGGCGCGGTCGGGCCGGTACCAGCGCTCGTAAAAGGCCTTGAGGCCGGCCGCGGTCGCGCCTTTCAGGGTCGCCTCGGTGCCGATCGTGTCGCGATCCGCGAATTTGAGGCCTAGGTAGAAGAGCGGCATCATCATGTCGCGCAGCTTCACGGAGATTTCGGTTCGGCGGCCATATTCGGAAAGGACGACTCCCCGCTCCGCGTCGACGATCCTGGGGTCGAAGATCGCGGTGTCGACCATGTCGGCGAGCAGTCGCAGGCTGGTGTCGAGCGAGGCGCGGTCGGCGCGCGGCAGATCGAGCATGTAGACGGTCTGGGTCGGCTCGGTCGATGCGTTGGTGTCGCTTCCGAAGCTAGCGCCGAGCCGCTGCCAGGTCTCGCGAACCTCGCCGTCGCCGAAATTCTTCGTTCCCCGGAACGCCATATGCTCGACGAAATGGGCCCAGCCCCTTTCCTGCTCCTCCTCGTGGAGCGAGCCCGCGTCGATCCGGAGGCGCACCGACACCTGCCCCTCGGGGAGAGCGTTGCGCCGAACCGCGTAGCGAAGGCCGTTGGGAAGGGTGCCGAAGGTCCAGGCCGGGTCGGGGGCGATGTCGGTGTTGCGGTAGAACCAGTTGGTATCGCCGGCGGCCCAGGCGGGCGCGGCGAGGAGGAGGAACAGGGCGAGGAGACAGCGGCGGAGCATGGAATTCCTTTTGCCTCCCTGTCGCGAAGCGATGGGGAGGGGGACCACAGAAGGTGGTGGAGGGGTGACCTGGCGCCGGACTTAGTGGCTCGCGCGAGAACCTCAAGCCATAGGGCCTTCTACCCCTCCACCAGGCTCCGCCTGGTCCCCCTCCCCATCTGCGATGGGGAGGATTTCAATCCGGTCCCACAACTTGACTCTCGCTGAACGGGGTGGGAACATAAAAGGAACACAAGAGTCGTGAGTCGCGATGCCCCCGAGCCCCGCCCGAGCCGAACGCCTGGCCGCCTTGCGCGCGGCCGTGCAGGCGCTCGAATCGGCGGGAACTGAGAAGCGCGAACATCTCCCCTTCGGAGTCGACGCCCTGGATTGCCGCCTCGCCGGCGGCGGCCTGCCCGTCGCTTCGCTCAATGAAGCGACGGGCGAGCGGCCCGGCCCGGCCGACGAGGCCGCAGCCACCCTCTTCCTCGCCTCGATCGCCGCCCGCCGCCCCGGCATCGTGCTCTGGGCGCTCGCCCGCCGCGACCTGTTCGCTCCG
>DATHBY010000452.1:0-2091 GCA_035295885.1 Allosphingosinicella sp. | reverse complement strand
GGCCGCCAAGGCCGATCTCGAGGGAAAGCTGAGGAGCCGCCCGTCGCACGCCTTGACTCCGCCCGATCCGGCAATGCCGCGACCGGCCCGCCTCTCCGGCCTGCCGGTCGTCGCGGCGGACCTCCGAGCGGCCGGCAAGATGCCCAATTATTTCGGGATCGAGATCGACCGGCTGCCCGCGGTCCCCGGCGTGCTCGCCTATGAGCGCGACAAGGTGGTCGACGTCAAGGGGAACACCATCGCCTCCGGCACCCGCTAGCCGCTCGCGCCGAGCGCCGCAGGAGTTCGGCTCTGCCGCGCCGGTCACGCCCGGTAGTTGAAGCTGATGCTGATCCGTTCGCCTTTGCCCGTCCCGGCCACGACCTCGTGCCGGAGCCAGCTTTCCCACAGGAAAATCCTGCCCGGCGCCGGTTGGGCATAGACGAAGGTCCGGAGCTCCTCCGGCGAGTCCTCCCGCCGGGGCGGGGCCGCCATCATCATCGGCAGCCGCGGATCCTCGAGCCTGAGCGTTCCCGAACCCGGCGGCACGCTGACGTAGACCGTGCCGGAGACGGCGCTGTGCGGATGGATGTGCCCCGAATGGGTCGCGCCCGGCCTGAGGACGTTGACCCACAGGCTGTCCAGCTTCAGCCGCCGCGCGCCGAGATCGAACGCGCAGTCCGCCGCGAAAGCGGCGACGTGACGGTTGAGGTGCCGCACCAGCTCCGCGAAACGCGGGTCGCGGGCCGGCAGGTCGTTCAGCGAGGCATAAGAGGTGTAGCCCCGATAGCCGTTCTCACGCGACCAGCGCCGCCCGGCGCCGTCCTCCTCCGCCAGCGCTCGGCAGGCCCCATCGAGCTCCGCAAGGAGGGCGGGGGCCGCAAGCTCGCCTTCGTGGAAGCGGGTGGCGAAGAGGGAGCGGGTCGGCATGCGTCCCGGTTAGCCGATCTCGGGCAGGTCGGCGAGTGTCGGAGCGGCAAGGGCGATAGCGACCCCGGCTGGCCCGTCATTCCCGCGCAATCGGGAATCCCGTGCTGACCCGCCGCCGCTCGGGCCTTCGACAGGCGCTGTATCGATCCCCGCTGTCGCGGCGACGCCGTCGTACCTCAGCTTTCCGGCCGGGTGGCGATCCAGCTGCCGCCGACAAGCGCGGCGGCGAGCGGCGCGAGCAGCAAGGGGAAGGGGAGGAGGACGAGGCCGAGCACGGCGCTGAACGCGAAGGCGAACAGGGCTGCGCGCTTGCCGGCCGGGCCGATCGCTCCGCGCTCGCGCCAGGACCTGACGTGCGGGCCGAACCGGGGATGCTCGACGATCCAGGCTTCGAGCCTCGGAGAGCTGCGCGCGAAGAAGAAGGCGGCGAGCAGCATGAACGGCACCGTCGGCAGCAACGGCAGCACGATCCCCGCCGCTCCCAGAGCAACCGAGGCGAAACCCAGTCCGAGAAAGAGCAGGCGGCGCATCGCTCCAGCCTGTCAGTCCTGAAGCTTCAGCGCCACCTCGTTCATGAGCGGGGTTCGTCGTGGACCGCGGCCGTCAGGAGCCTTTCCCCGCTCCTTCTTGCCGGGCCATCGCTCCGAGCGCCTCGACGGCGGCGCCCATGACCGGGTCGCGGCCGAGCTCGAATTCAGCCAGACTTGGCGCGGCCCGGACGTCGGGCACCACTCCGGCTCCCTCGATCCTCCGGCCGAGGCCGCTCAGCAGGCCGATTTCGCTGATCGCGAGCGCACCGCCATTTACCAGCTTGCGGTGCTTGAGCACGCCGAGCGCGCAGCCGCAGGATTGGGTTCCGATCACCTTGGCCCGGCCGCGCTCCTGCAGCGAGGCCGCGATCACTTCCGAGGTGCTTCCGGTCCCTTCGTTGGTCAGGATGACGAGAGGACCGGCAAAGGCCTGCCCGCCCGCTTTGCCGGCCATCAGGCGAAGCGGCAGCTTGACCAGTCCGCCCAGTGCCGAGGGCGCCTTGCCGGTCCGTGTCGCCAGCCGGGCGATCAGGGTCGGCTCGCCGAGCAGCGGCGCGATCGTCCTCATGCCTTCCCGGCCATCGCCGCCGGTGTTCGAACGCAGGTCGAGGATCAGGCCCGGCACTCCCGGCCACCGCTCGAGCGCAGCCCT
>DATHBY010000451.1:0-3147 GCA_035295885.1 Allosphingosinicella sp. | reverse complement strand
GCCGCCTGACGGAGCTGCCGAGGTGCGCTCACGGCCGCGTGAACGCCGTGAATTAAATTGATGTATCTTTCGTGTTCCTTTTATGTTCTGGTCGTTTCCCATGGGCGGAAGGGGAAAATCGCGCGGACGCAGGCCGATCGTCGACGCGGCGGCGAAGGTGGCGATGCTGGCGGCGCTTCGGGAGGGGCGGCGGCTGGATGAGGTCGCCGCTTCCTATGGAGTGACGCTTCAGGCCTTTTACTCGGCCCGGCGGCGGGATCCCTTGTTCGCGGCTGCCTGGCGGGATGCCCATGCCTTGGCGGCCGAGGCCGAGCGGGGGGCGGCGGAGGATGTGGACGGCGAGGCGCAAATCGTGCCCAACAACCGGCGCGTCCTGCAGCGGCGCAGGATTCGGCATGTGCGCTTCGACGATCGCCGGAAAGGCGTGTTTCTCGCGCATTTCGCCCGAAGCTGCGACCTTGCCGCAGCGGCCGCGGCGGCGGGGGTCTGCGAGCGGACCGTCTTCAACCACCTCCGCCTCGACCCCGCCTTCGCGGCGGCGTTCCGGTCGGCTCTGGAGGAGGGCTATGCCTGGCTCGAGGCGGAGGCGGTCCGGCAGCGGCTCGAGGCGCAGGAGCGGCTTCGGCAGGCCAGGGAGGAGGCCGAGAACGGCGGGGCTCCGCTTGCGCCCGACGAGGAAGGCGCCGAGTTCGACCGGACGATGAAGCTGCTCGCCCGCTGGGATCGCAAGCATGGCGGCCTCGGCGCGAGGGAGGTCCGCCATGGCCGAATGCGCTCGATGAGCTTCGAGGACGCGATCGATCTGCTCGACAGGAGGCTGAGGGCGCTCGGCCTCCGGACCGGCGAGCCGCCGCCGGAGGAGGCGGGGTGAAGGGCGAACTTCTTCTTCTGAATCGCAATCGAATTGAGAAAAAGGTGGACCCCGGATCAAGTCCGGGGTGACGGTTCCGCTTCGGCTGACAAAGTCCAGAGTTTGTCCTGTTGTGATGGAAGCGAGGCATTCGTCATGCCGGACTTGATCCGGCATCCACCTTGTTCCTCCAGCGGGATTGAGAAAAAGGTGGACCCCGGATCAGGTCCGGGGTGACGATTCCGCTTCGGCTGACAAAGTCCAGGGTTTGTCCTGTTGTGATGGAATCGAGGCATTCGTCATGCCGGACTTGATCCGGAATCCACCTTGTTCCTCCACCGGGATCGGGAAAAAGGTGGACCCCGGATCAAGTCCGGGGTGACGTTCCGCTTCGGCAGGACAAAGTCCAGGCCGAGCCGCTGCCGCCGGGCGCTAACTCGCCGCTCCGGCTTCCGCTTCCTCGATCCGGCGGCGGGCCTGCTCAGCTTTCGGGAAATGCCGGCCAAACCCTCTCCATGTCGTCATCCCCAGGTCGCCATCGGCGGGAGGCTCATCAATATGGCGTCGACATTGCCGCCCGTCCTGAGGCCGAACAATGTGCCGCGGTCGTAGATGAGGTTGAACTCGGCGTAGCGGCCTCGCCATTCGAGCTGCCTCGCTTTGTCGGCCTCATTGAACGAGGTCGACATCCGGCGGCGGACCAGCTTCGGGAAGACGTCGAGAAAGGCTTCGCCGACGTCGCGGGTGAAGTGGAAGCTGGCTTCGAACGGGCCTTCGAGATGGTCGTAGAAGATCCCGCCGACGCCGCGGTGGACTCCGCGGTGGGGGATGTAGAAATAGTCTTCCGCCCATTTGGAGAAGCGGCCGTAGAAGGTCTGGTCGTGGGCGGCGCAGGCGGCCCGGAGGCGGGCGTGGAAGTCGGCGGTGTCCTCCTCATAGGGGATGGGCGGGTTGAGATCGGCGCCGCCGCCGAACCAGCGCCGGGTGGTGCACAGGAAGCGGGTGTTCATGTGGACTGCCGGGACGTGCGGATTGGCCATGTGGGCGACGAGGCTGATCCCGGTGGCGAAGAAGCTCGGATCCCTGTCCGCGCCGTGAATTGTGGCCGCGAAATCCTCGCTGAAGCGGCCGGCGACGGTGGAGACGTTGACCCCGACCTTCTCGAAGACCTTGCCCTTCATCAGCCCGCGCACTCCGCCGCCGCCCGGCGACCCGTCGGGGTCCTGCCGCTGCCAGGGCGTGTATTCGAAGGCGGCGTCGCTTCCCGCCTCGCGCTCGATCGCCTCGAACTCGGCGCAGATCCGGTCGCGCAGGGCTTCGAACCAGGTGCGGGCGCGGCGTTGCTCTTCGTCCAGTTCGATCATTGCGACTCCCGCCCGTCCGATGCCCGCGGACCGCGTCGCTTGCAAGCGGGCGGGCGCGACGGCTCCCCCTCTCACGCCGCCGCGCGAAGCTCCAGCCGGTCCCAGATCTCGACCAGGGCCTTGGCGAGCTCGTGCATCATCGGCTCGTCGTGGCGCGGGCCGGGGGTGAAGCGAAGGCGCTCGGTGCCGCGCGGCACCGTCGGATAGTTGATGGGCTGCACGTAGACGCCATATTCGGCGAGCAGGATGTCGCTGATCCTTTTGGCCTTGACCGGATCGCCGACCATCAGCGGAACGATGTGAGTGGTGGACGGCATCACCGGCAGGCGCGCTTCCTCGAAAATCGCCTTCAGGCGGCCGGCGTTGACCTGCTGGGCCTCGCGCTCGGCGCTCGACGCCTTGAGATGCCTGACGCTGGCCAAGGCGCCGGCGACCAGCACCGGCGACAGCGAGGTGGTGAAGATGAAGCCCGGAGCGTAGCTCCTCACCACGTCGACGATGTTGCGGTCGGCGGCGATGTAGCCGCCCATCACCCCGAACGCCTTGCCGAGCGTCCCCTCGACGATGTCTATGTCGGCCATCACGCCGTCGCGCTCGGCCACCCCGGCCCCGCGGGCGCCGTAGAGGCCCACCGCATGCACCTCGTCGAGGTAGGTGAGCGCGCCGTATCGTTTGGCGAGCGCGGTGGTCCCGGCAAGGTCGGCGATGTCGCCGTCCATCGAATAGACGCTCTCGAAGGCGACGAGCTTCGGCGCGTCCGCCGGCAGCTCGGCCAGGATGCGGCGGAGGTCGGCGACGTCGTTGTGGAGGAACAGGCGGCGCTCCGCGCGGCTGTGGCGCATCCCCTCGATCATCGAGGCGTGGTTCATCTCGTCGGAGATGATGACGCAGCCGGGCATGCGGGAGGCGAGGGTGGAGAGCGTCGCCCAGTTC
>DATHBY010000450.1:0-2703 GCA_035295885.1 Allosphingosinicella sp. | reverse complement strand
TCCCGGTGGAGGAAGAAGGTGGATGCCGGATCAAGTCCGGCATGACGAATGCCTCGCGTCCATCACAATAGGACAAACTCTAGGCGCCCGCCCTCACCGCCTGCTCCCAGGCGCGCTCGGCCAGCGGCTCGAGGCTGGCGGCCATCTCGCCGGCATGGGCGGAGGAGGCATTGCCGCGGACCATCCGGCCCTTGATGCCGTGGACGATGGCGGCGAGGCGGAACATGTTGAAGGCCATGTAGAAGTCTATGTCGGGGATGCCGTCGCGCCCGGTGCGGCGGCAATAGGCCGCCACATATTCGGCTTCGGAGGGGATGTTCAGCGCCTGCAGGTCGAGTCCGGCGAGGCCGGTCGAGACCCCGGCGGGCATCCGGTAGACCATCAGGTGGTAGGTGAAGTCGGCCAGCGGGTGGCCCAGCGTCGACAGCTCCCAGTCGAGCACTGCCAGCACCTCGGGTTCGGTAGGATGGAAGATCATGTTGTCGCAGCGGAAATCGCCGTGGATGATCCGAGCATCCTGATCGTCGTTCGGGACGTTCTGCGGCAGCCACTCGACCAGCCGGTCCATCGTCGGCACCCGCCCGGCCTCAGCGTCGCCGAGATATTGCTTCGACCAGCGGCCGATCTGCCGCTCGAAATAATTTCCCGGCCTGCCATAGTCCCCGAGGTTCGCCGCCAGGGGATCGATCAGGTGGAGATCGGCGATCGTCCGGTTCATCGCGTCGAAATAAGCCGGCCGCTCCCCGCGCGGGACTTCGGGCAGGGAAGGGTCCCAGAAGATCCGGCCCTCGACCATCTCCATCACGTAGAAGGGCGTTCCGATCACGGCCTCGTCGAGGCAGAGGCCGTAGGTGCGGGCGACCGGGAAACCCTGCGCGCCGAGCGCGGAGATGACCCGGTATTCGCGGTCGACGGCATGCGCTCCGGGCAGCAGCTTGCCGGGCGGCTTGCGGCGCAGGACGTAGGATCGGCCGGGGGTGATCAGCTTGTAGGTCGGGTTGGACTGGCCGCCGCGGAACTGCTCGACATGGAGCGGCCCTTGATAGCCTTCGACTTCCCGCTCCAGCCACTTTTCGAGCTCGGCACTGTCGAACCTGTGGGCGCTTCGGACCTCGATGGTGCCGCTATTCTGGGCGCTGCGCTCCATGGGTCCTCGAATTCCTTTCCGCCGGGCGAATTGATCTTCCCGCCACGATCCTGCACTAAGCGCGCGGTCGGCACGGGCTCCGGCCCGGGATACCGTGTAGCAATGGCCGCGAACGGCTCAAAGGACCAACTCTTCGCTCAAGTGAGCTCGTCCTGCACCGGGCTGATTACCCGCATCGCACTCTCCTATGAAGCCGATCCGTCGCTCCGGCACGAGCTCATCCAGGATATAATGCTCGCTATCTGGGTGGCGCTCCGCAATTATCGCGGCGACGCCTCGCTGACGACCTTCGCGGCCTCGATCGCCCAGAAACGCTGCATCTCCCACGTCTCGAAGCGAGCCCGCGAGCCGCGGCAGGTCGAGCTGCCGACGGATCTCCCCTCGGCGGCGCCGCCGCCGGACGAGGTGGCGCTCCGCAACGACCAGAAACGGCAGCTGGTGGAATCGATCCAGCAACTGCCAATCCCACAGCGGGAGGCGATCGTGCTTTGCCTGGAAGGTTTCAGCTATACCGAGATGGGCGTCATCCTGGGAATTTCGCCCAATGCGGTGATGCTGCGCTGCCAGCGGGCCAAGACCACCCTCAAATCGATCATGGAGGGGCGCTCATGACCGACCCGGAGCTTCAGGAACTCGCCGAACTCTGGCAGCAGCCGGATGCGGCGGAGGCGGAAAAATTCAAGGCGCTGGCGCGCCGGGCGCGGCGGCAGGGCCGGTACCTCGGTTACGCCGACGCCGCTCTGGCGGTGCTCCTCATCGGCGGCAGCCTGCTGGTGCTGCTCGCCTCGCACGGGCCGGTCACCACCAGCGCGGCGGTCCTTTTGCTCGTCGCGACGATCTGGCTGACCTGGCGGAGGCGGAAGTTGCGGCAAATGGCCAGCACGCTCGACACCGCGGACCGGCAAAGCTTCATAGAGAGCAGCGTGCGCAGCGCCCGGGCAAACCTGCGGCGGGTGACCGTGAGCCTGCTGGCCCTTCCGCCGCTCGTCGTCATCGCGCTGCTGGCCAAGACCAGTCTTCGCGAGGGCGGCGCCGTTGCCGATCCGGCCCAGCTGCTCCTCGATTGGGCGCGATCGCCGCGCGGGATGATCTCCCTTGCGGTCTTCGCCCTTCTCTTCCTCCTCGGCGCGCGTTCGATCCTGCGGATCAGATCGGAGCTCCGGCGCCTGGAAGAATTGCGCCGCGCCTATGAGGAGGAAGCCGGGCCTGCCGAGCCGGGCGAAGGTTAGTTTTCCCCGAAATATCCACAACATAATTTGAAATCCTGAAACAGGAATCGCGCGCTCTCCGGACTGAACAGGCGGGAGTGCAGGGGGATGGGTATGGCGGGCGGCTCGATCCCGCCGACAGCCCTTGCCGCTCCTGCTCCGTCACCCGCGAGGAGTAGAGTAGATGAAGAGAATCGATATCGCGAGCCTGCCGCATCTGAAGACGCGAGTGGGGATCCATGGGTCGCTGAAGCAGAAGGAGGTCGGGGGGTCCGCCTGCGTCGCGGCGGTCGTCGCGCTGGTCTCCGGTTGAGCGGGCTGGCAGGGCCGCTGCGAGGCGGCCCCCGG
>DATHBY010000449.1:0-7282 GCA_035295885.1 Allosphingosinicella sp. | reverse complement strand
CGATCGTGTTCGACGACTCGTTCTGGCCGAGCGCCGGCGATCCCGCCGCGGCGAGGCCGAAAATGACTAAGGCGGCGGCCCGGAGGCGGCGGCGGATCGGCGGCATTTGAACGAAAACCCTTCCCGTCCGCACCTTTACCCGTGAGCACGCGCCCGAGTCCAGCAGCCAGCGCCGAAACGCGGCCCCGCCGGGCCGGGACGCCGGCGCCGCTTCGCCGCCTTCCCGCGGAAACTGCTCATTTATAACACCAGGTTGCGGGCGGCCGCCCGGCTTGGTAGTCGCCGGCGCGACGGCCGAATCTCGGCCAGGGAGGGAATACTCATATGCGCAATCTCAGCCTCGCCTTTACGGCGGCCCTTTTGCTCGGCACCGCCGCGACGCCGGTGCTCGCCCAGCGCGGCAAGGCCGCTCCGGCCGCCGCCGCCGCGGCCAAGCCGCGCTACGGCGATTTCGGGCTCGACCTCACCGCGATGGACCGCTCGGTGAAGCCGGGTGACAGCTTCTGGCATTTCGTCAATGGCAATTGGGCCAAGAATACCCAGATCGCCCCGGACCGCACCAGCGCCGGCCCGGCAGTGCTTCTGGTCGACGAGGCCGAGCGCCAGGTGCGCGCGATCGTCGAGGACCTGGCGAAGGATCCGAACAAGTCCGGCAAGGTCGGCCAGCAGGTCGGCGACTTCTACGCGAGCTGGATGGACGAAGCCGGAATCGAGGCGGCGGGCACCGCGCCGCTCAAGCCCTATCTCGCCCGCTTCGCCGCCATCTCCAACCGCAGCGACCTCCTCCGCGCCTTCGCCCAGCCGGGCGTCCAGAGCCCGATCGGAGTCGGGATCCTGCCCGATCCCGCCGATCCGACCCGCTACATCGCCCTCGCCGGCCAGGCCGGCCTCGGGCTTCCGAACCGCGATTATTATCTGCTGGAGGGCGAGAAGTACGACACGATCCGCAAGGCCTATCGCGCCTATGTCGTGAAGATGCAGCAGCTGGCGGGGATCGCCGACGTCGAAGCCAGGGCCGACCGCATCGTCGCGCTCGAGACGGCGCTCGCCAAGGTCCATTGGGAGCCGGCCCGCCAGCGCGACATCAAGCAGATCTACAATCCGATGAACCGCGCCCAGCTCGCCGAGCTGGCGCCCCAGATCGAGTGGCCGCTCTTCCTCGAAGCGGCCGGCCTGGGAAGCGTCCCCACCGTGATCGCAGCGGAGAAGAGCGCGATCACCGCGACCGGCAAGATGCTCGAGACGGTGCCGCTGTCGACCTGGAAGGAATATCTCGCCTTCCACTTCATCAGCAGCCACGCGGCTTTCCTGCCCAAGGCTTTCGACCAGGCGAATTTCGACTTCTTCTCGAAGACCCTGCGCGGAGTCCCCCAGCAGCGCGAGCGCTGGAAGCGCGGCATTCAGATCATCAACGGCTCGCTCGGCGAGGCGGTCGGGCGGGTCTATGTCGAGCGCCATTATCCGGCGGAAAGCAACCGCCAGATGTCCGAGCTGATCGCCAACCTTCGCGCCGGCCTGGAGACGCGGCTGGCCGCGTCCACCTGGATGGACGCTCCGACCAAGGAGCAGGCGCGGGCCAAGCTCGCCGCCTTCGATCCGCGCATCGGCCACCCGACCAAGTGGATCGACTATTCGAACCTCGAGGTGAAGCGCGGCGACCTTCTCGGCAACGTCGTCAGGACCGAGAAGTTCGGCCATGAGCTTCAGCTCTCCCGACTCGGCAAGCCGGTCGACCGGGCGCTGTGGGACATGACCCCGCAGACGGTGAACGCTTATTACAACCCGCTGATGAACCAGATCACCTTCCCGGCCGCGATCCTGCAGCCGCCTTATTTCGACCCGAAGGCGGACCCGGCGATCAACTACGGCTCGATCGGTGCCATCATCGGCCATGAAATCGGCCACGGCTTCGACGATCAGGGGCGGCAGTTCGATGCCACCGGGCGGATCCGCGACTGGTGGACTCCGGGTTCCGGCACCGAGTTCACAAAGCGCGCCGAGAAGCTCGGCAGGCAATATGACCAGTACGAGCCGATCCCGGGCACCAGGATCAACGGCAAGCTCACCATGGGCGAGAATATCGGCGATCTCGGCGGCCTCGAAATGGCCTATGCGGCCTATCGCCGCCACGTCGCCAAGCATGGCGAGCCCAGGAAGCTCGGCGGCCTCACCGGCGACCAGCGCTTCTTCATCGCCTACGGCCAGAGCTGGCGTGCGAAAATCCGCGAAGACGCGCTTCGCGAGCGGCTTCTGACCGATCCGCACAGCCCGCCGGAATATCGGGTGAACGGAGTCGTCCGCAACGTCGACGCCTGGTACAAGGCGTTCAACGTGAAGCCGGGCGACAAGCTCTACCTGCCGCCCGAGGAGCGAGTCAGCATCTGGTAAGCGGATCGCACGCTTGAGGTAAACGGATGGGGACGGTCACTCGTGACTGTCCCCTTTCGTTTTCACGCCACGTCCCGGCCAAGAAGCATCGCTCCGATCCGGCTCGACGCTCCGTCCCAGAAGCCGGCCTGCCCTTCGAACTCGCGCGGGTTCCTGAACGTGCCGAACAGCATGTCCCAGAGCGGCAGGTCGCAATAATTGAAAGCGTGCACTCCGCGCTCGTGATGAGCGGCGTGGCTTTCCGGGCGGATGATGAGATAGCCGAGCCAGTGGGGCGTCCGGATGTTGGCGTGCTGCAACATGCCGAGGAAAGTCACGAAAACCCCGACGACCAGGGCCGCCTCGCCGCTGAGGCCGAAGCCGAGCACCAGCATCAGGCTGCTGAGAAAGGTGAAGCCCAGCATGTCGAGCGGCGAGAAATAGAAGGCGCCCCAGACGTCGATCCGCTCGGCGCTGTGGTGCATCTGGTGGAACCAGCGCCACAGCGGGTGGACGTTGTGCAGGGTGCGGTGCCAGGCATAGATGCCCAGCTCCAGCGCGAGGAAGCCGCCGAGCACCTGAGCCCAGAAGGGGAGGGCGGTGGCGTCGAACAGCCGGTGAGCTCCCAGTGAGCCGTCCCAGAGCAAGGGCGCGAAGGTCGCCACCGCGAAATAGGCGATGGTCGAAAGCGCCGCCCGGACTCGCCACAGGCGAAGCGTCGGAAAGGCCCGCCCGGGCAGCAGGAGCTCGGCGAGGACGAAGCCCGCGAACAAGGCGAGCGCGATCTGATGGTAGAGACCGAACACAGGGTCCTCCATTGGAAAGGTTGACCCCCTCGGCGGGTTCAGTGACGGGCTCCCGTCACCCAGTCATGCCGCGTCCGCCGGTTTATTGTGTCGATTGTTTCGGTGAGCTGTGGCGGCCGGGAGTCAAATCGTTATTCCAGACGCGGCCAGCGGCTCTCGAAGGTGGGCTCTCATGGCACCGGACCAGGGCGCCGTCGGCCGAACATAGGCCTTGATTTCGGCGATGGCTTCGGCGGCCGCCTCGAGCGCCGCCGCGCGGTCCGCTGCACGGCCGGCGTTCATTCGTCCCCGCTCCCGTTCGAAAACCTTCAGCCAAGGCGTGGCGCGCGCCAATCTTTCTGTTCGGTCCTCGACCAGTTGCGGGCGGTTGAGCGCGAAGACGTCGATCGTCTTTCGGCCTCTTTGGTAGTCCAGGCCGGCTTTGTCGTTCGACACCGGCCTCGCTATGCTTTTCCTGTCCCGGAGCGCGAAGGTGAGATAGCGCTCGGGCTGCATCAGGCACGGATCGATCAGCAGCGGCGTCTCCGCGACTTCCTCGTCGGGCGCTCTGGCGCGGCTGGCTTCGTCAAAAAGGGGGAACCAGTTCGCCTTGCCACCGACGAAGTCGTCGCCGTCGATGGTGTGGGTGCGCGGACGGTTGCAGTCGATGCAGGACGCGAGGAGGTTGTGCCAGTCGGACGCAAGCCACCAATAGCCCGGCCTCGTCACCGTCGGACGTCTCGATAACACCACCAGCCCCTTGGGCCGGTAATGCTCCACGTCCACAGGTGCCTGGCCCCCGTAGCGGGATTCACAATAGGCGCATTTGTAGCCGAAAAGCTCGTTTACCGCCGTTGCAACTCCGCGCCGACGATAAACTTCGAACTTGAAGCCGCCCTCCTTCTCCTCCGGCAGGAAATGGTCGCGGGCGCGGTCGGCTTCGGTTCTTGCCTCACCGGGGGGACGCCAATCGAGATCGGCAGGGCGTTGCTGCGAAGCGCGGGAGACACCGATCATGCTTCATCCCACAATCTTTGCAGCTCCTGCGAAAGCAGGTCGCCGCCGCGGTCCGTGGACGCTTCGACGGGGTGGGCGAGGAACTCGTCAATGGCCTGATACATCAGCCGCTCGCGCGGGTTGTGGCCCAGCTCCCCTTTTTGATCGAGCTCCTCGCGCAATCCGTCGAGTTCCACGAGCTCCTCTTCAGTCGGGCCGGTCAGCGACAGCAGGTGATAGTAGCGCTCGTAGGCGCTCTCCAGCGCCGGATCGATCGTGCTGCTCAGGCCGAAATATTCGGACGTGAGAAGCTGATCGACCCGGAGGCCCTCGATATTGGGCAATTGGTCGATAGCGACCGCGCCCGCCTCCTTGTGCCTGCGCATGAGGCGGACTTCGCCGTTCTTGACGCCGCGCAGGATGAGGGGATCATGCGTGCTGATGAGGAACTGGACTCTTGGGAAAGAGCGCCTGAAGGCGTCGGCAATGCGCATCTTCCAGCGTGGGTGGAGGTGCGATTCCAGCTCGTCGATGATGACGAATCCCTCCGCGGCCTCCGGCTGCTGCCACCGGTCGAGGAGAACCGTCAGTATATCCACCGCCATCGCGACGATGGCGCCATATCCTGCGGACAACTCGTCCAGCGAAGCGTCGCTCCCCGCCCCGCGGAAGCGTATCCGTCCGCCCGAACGGTAGACGACATCGTCGTCGTGGACTGGCAGGACGGTCTTCAGGACTCGCGCCACGGCGTCGAACTGCTGGCCCCGAAGCCTCCGAAGCCAGGGCTGCGGATTGGGGAGTTGCGCGAACCGGCCGGTGATCCCGGAGAGGTGCGAATTGACATCCCTCTCGACCGAGCCCCGCGCTCGCTCGCGGCCGGGTATTCGCAGCGGTCCATATGCCAGAACAAGCACCGAGGGCGCCGTCGTCCCGGCAAAGCGCTTGCCCCGGGAGAAGGTGAGCACCGCCTTCTCATCGCTGTCCCAGAAACCGAGCTCGACACGTCCCTCATCCGCGTCGCGGTGGAGAACCGTCTCCGCATGTAAATGCCGGTTAGCTGCATCGGCGCCGGCAAGGGCCAGCGCGATGCCGAGCAGCGCGGCGCTCTTCCCGGTCGCATTCTCGCCCAGCAGGACCAGCCACGGCGCCTGTTCTCCAGGCTCCGGGAAATCAAGCGTGAGGTTGCGCAGCATCTTGAAGTTCGTAAGGGTTACCTGTTTCAGCGGCCGAGCGGCGAGCCGCAGATGTTCCTCGCGCGTCACCCGACGCCGGCCCCCACGGGCAAATGCGCGCGCCTCCGGCCGCGCGGAAGCGCGGGCGGTGCTCTTCCAGAAGTCGTAATGGGATCCCGACGGCGGCGACCAGAGGCTCTCGAGGCGCTCTCTCTGACGTACGAGATAGGCCCGGGCCATCGCAATGTAGGGCGCCTCGGGCTTGAGCGACCGGACCAGCTCGCCGGCGGCGACGCCCGCCCGCCCGCGGGTCGTGACGATCTCATCGACATATTTCGCCAGGCGTAGGGCAAGCGCCCGCCGCTCCTGTAGAAGCGGTTGGCGGTTGAGCCGGAGAACCATGATCGTCGTCTCGCCCCGCCGGGTCAGCGGCTTCACCTGCCCGTCGTCCAGGAAAAGGAGATGGTCGCTGGGCTGGTCGTAGCAGGGATCGATCAACAGCGCCGACTCGGTTTCGCGGACCAGCTTGAGGGACGAACCGATCTCCGCCCGCTTCCCGTCGACTGGGAAGAGGTTCTTCTTCGATGCATTGCAGGCGCGACAGGCGATGTAGAGATTGTCCCAGACGATCGAGAGCCACCCATAGTGGCCGATGCTTCCCTCTCCGGTCAGCTCGGAGGCGGCTTGCTTGGGCCGGAACAGCTCCATGTCGCCTTCGCCGGTAACGCCCAGCAGGGATTCGCAATACGCGCATTTGTTTCTGAACAGAGTCGTGACCGCCGAGCGATGGGCCCGGTAGAAGCGGGGAAGGAAGGAGTTGAAATCGAGCCGGAACTGATCCGGGCCGCTTTCCAGTCGCAGATTGTAGCCGGCGATGCGGGCTTCCGCGGCCTCGCGGCCGGGCCAGTCGGCGGGAACGGCCGTAGCCGTGGAACGATCGACGAAGATCATGTGCGTTGCCCTTGGGTGGAAGTTTAATCGGTGTCGCGCCGACTGAAAAGGACCTGAGGTATTTTCACTCCGTTGCTTCGGGCGGCGCCGGGAGCCTATGCATTCGAAACCGGCCACGGCGGCGGCGAAGAGGTAGGGCGGGCGGCCGCCGCGCAGCGCTTGTCCTTGATACGGGCCTTCGCCAGGCTCAGCCCCTGCTCAGGATGAGCGGTCGGAGCTTGGCACCTTTTCGCTCATCCTGAGTAGCCGGTGAGCCGGCGTATCGAAGGACAGGCTCGGCCCGAAGGGGAATGGGAGCGGCCGCCTCGGTCCTCACGAAGCGCTGAGCAGCGGGACCAGCTCGGACATGTCGTCCTTGTCCTGGCCCTTCTTCGTCTTGACCGCCGATGTATGCTGCATCCAGGCGTCGCTCTTGGGCTGCGGCATCGGGGGGGTGAGGGCCGCCGGGATCGCAGTCGCCTGATAGCTCAAGGTCAGAACCAGCAGGCTCACGGACATCGAGGCGAAGAAGGCGCGGGCGGCGTTCATTGATTGCAGTCCTTTGGCGAATCCCGTGGGCAGGAGCGGCTCCGGCCAGCCTGCGGAGGGGGCAAACGCCGCCGACCGAAGCCGCATCGCCTTTCTGGCCGCCGGCCGTGTCCGGGCGATGCCGCGAAGGGGGCGAGTTGGTTTCAATTGTGTCAGTGGTCCTTCGATAAGCCGGATCGGCGGGCTCACCGGATACTCGGAATGAGCGGAGAGAATAATCCATCCGGTCATCCTGAGTAGCGACTGACCCCGGGTTTGATCCGGGGGCAGGCCCGTATCGAAGGACCGGTCAGGCCAAAGTCCGCTCGAGCAGCTCTTCGGCGCTGAGGCCGAGCCGGCGGATCTGGGCGGCGATCTCCGGCCAGCGGTGGTTGAGGAAATCGTCGCGGCCCGCCTTGCGCAGGCGATCGGTCGCGCCGGGCGCGACGAACATTCCGACTCCGCGCCTGACCAGCACCAGCCCCTCGTCCTGGAAGCTCTGAT
>DATHBY010000448.1:0-3563 GCA_035295885.1 Allosphingosinicella sp. | reverse complement strand
GCCAGAACACCGAGGCGCATTGCGACGCGCTCGCGCGGCTGCCGATAAGCGACAGGATCGAGAGCCTCAACGTCTCGAACGCCGCGGCGATCGCGCTCTATGCGGCGGCGACTTCTAGTCCTCGGGTGCGATCGTAACCCTCAGGCCGTCCAGCTCGGGGCCGAATTTGATCTGGCAGGAGAGGCGGCTGGTTTCCACGCGGTGGTCGGTCGTGACGAGCAGGTCGTCCTCGTCGGAGCCCATCGGCGGCAAGGTCGGCAGCCATTCCGGATCGACATGGACGTGGCAGGTGGCGCAGCTGCAGCAGCCGCCGCACAAGGCCAGCAGCTCGTCGAAGCCGGCGTCGCGGATATGCTCCATCACGCTCCAGCCGGGCTTGCCCTCGACCGTCTTCTCCGAGCCGTCGCGGGCGATGATGGTCAGGTTCGCCATGGCGCGAGGCTATGCTAGGCCAAGTTGCCGAAGACAAGGGAGCAATTGTGGGCATAAAGTATGACGACTTGAAGAATAGCCTCGACGCCCTGGCCGATCGCGAGCCCAGGATCGCCGCCGCTCTGGCCGCCGTGGGCTATCCCGAGCCGCGGATCAGCGAGCCCGGGTACCAGACCCTGGTTCGAGCGATAGTCGGCCAACAGGTGTCGGTCGCTTCGGCCGCCTCCTTGTGGGCGAAGCTCACCGCCGCCGTCGGCGATCCGCCCGACCCCGCCGTCCTTCTCACCGCGTCGGACGATACGCTGCGCGGCGCCGGCCTGTCGCGGCAGAAGGCCTCCTACGCCCGAAGCCTCGCCGAGGAGGTGGTTTCGGGGCGGCTCGACTTCGCCAGGCTCCCGGCGGACGACGAGGAGGCGATCGCCGAGCTCGTCAGGGTGAAGGGGATCGGGCGCTGGACGGCGGAGATCTATCTGCTCTTCGCGGAAGGGCGCACCGACATCTGGCCGGCCGGCGACCTTGCGGTCCAGATCGAGACCGGCCGCATCATGGGCCTCGAGGAAAAACCCACCGAGAAGCGGGTCCGCGAGCTGGCCGAAGCCTGGCGCCCGCACCGCGGCGCCTTCGCCATCTTTACCTGGCATCACAGGCGAAATTCCGCCGCGCCGGTGTGAAACATGTCGAACCGGATACGGAACATCCCCTCCACCGGCGCGTCTATACTAACGATCCGCGGCCGAAACAGGGGTCCGGAGAATCAGTAGGAGTTAAGCCTCATGGGTCTCATCGTCGCACTCATCATCGGTGGCATTATCGGCTGGCTCGCCAGCATCGTCATGCGCACCAACGCTCAGCAGGGAATCCTGCTCAACATCGTCGTCGGCATCGTCGGATCGCTGCTCGGCAGCTTCCTGCTCGGTCGCTTCTTCGGGGCGGACGGCAACATCATGAACAACGCCTTCGACGGCGGAGTCCTGATCGCGGCCTTCCTCGGCGCGATCATCCTGCTCGCGATCGTCAACCTCTTCCGCCGGGGCAGCGTCCGCTAAAGCGGGCCTGACCGCACGGAAAGAAGGCCCGCGGGAGCGATCCCGCGGGCCTTTGCTTTTCCTCTTCCTGAAGGGGGCGAGGGACTTACAGCGGTTTCTCGTAGATCCGGTAGACGCGGTTGATCCCGCTTTCGATTGCTTCCGCGATCGAGATCATCGGGCCGTTGTCTTCGAGGATCCAACCCACCTCGGCTCGGCTGACTCCGTAATGGGCGGTGCCGGCGTTCCTGATCTGGTCGATCATCATGAAAGCGAGCTGGCTGGCCAGCCGGGTGGCGTGGAGGCGCTTGACCACGCCCATCAGCGGCACCCGGCCGCCGGCCGGCCGCATCCGCCGAAGCCGCCAAAGCAGTTTCGCCCAGCCGAACGGGAAAAGGCTGCCGCCCAGATCCCGGATGAACTGGTTGATGTCGGGCAGGGCCATCATGAAGGCGACGGGCTCGCCGTCATATTCGGCGACCAGGATCATGTCCTCGAGAACGATCGGCTTCAGCTTCCTGCCGGCATAGGCGATCTCGGCCTCGGTCAGCGGGACGAAGCCCCAATTGTCCGACCATGCGTCGTTGAGGATTCCGAGCAGCAGCCGCGCTTCCGCCTCGAACTTCTTTTTTGAGGTCTGTCGGATTCGGATCCTGGGGTTGTTCCGGCCGGCGGAGACGATCCGCTGGACGAGCGGCGGGAAGGGAGCGGTGACCTCGAGATCGTAGGTGTAGAGGTCCTTGGCCTTGACGTAGCCGGCGGCCTCGACCCAGGCCTCGTATTCGGGCTTGTTGTGGCCCATCATCACCATCGGCGGATGGTCGTGCCCCTTGATGAGCAGGCCCGGCTCGTCCCAGATGGAGAGGCTGAAAGGGCCCATCGAACGGGTCATGTCGCGGCCCCGCAGCCATGCCTCGGCGCGGTGGATGAGCTCGGCGGCGGTCTCGGAGTCGGCTGCCTCGAACATCCCCCACTGGCCGATTCCGGCGCCCATATGCTCGAGCACGAGACGGTCGACCTGGGCCGAGATCCGGCCGACCGGACGTCCATCCCGCTCGGCGAGGAAGAATCGGGCCTCGGCATGCTCGAACCAGGGGTTGGTGCGCGGATCGATGAGGCCGTGGACCTCGGTCTTGAGAGGCGGGACCCAGTTGGGATCGTCCCGGTTGAGGTCGTAGGCGAGGTCGACGAAGGCCTTGCGGTCGGCGGCGTCCTCGACGGGGCGGATGGTCACGGTCATAGTGCGAGCCTAGCGGGTCGCGGATGCGGGCGAAAGTGGCCGGCGGCGCCTCGGCGCGAGGGCGATTCCCCTTTGCCCGAAACTGCTTTAGTTTGGGACGATGTCCAGAGCCGCCGCCTCATGAATCTGCGCCACATCGAAATCTTCCACGCCGTCTACGTCAACGGCTCGGTCAGCGCCGCCGCCCGCGCCCTCAACGTGTCGCAGCCGTCGGTCTCGAAGATGCTGCGCCACGCCGAATCGCTGCTCGGCTTCCAGCTGTTCCAGCGGACCCACGGCGGCCTCGTGCCAACCGAGGATGCCCACGTCCTCTTCACCGACGCCAGCGAGATCCAGGACCGGGTCCATGCCTTGCGCGAAGCGGGACGGCATTTGAAGCGCGGGGAAGGGGGCGTGCTTCGGATATCCGCTCTGCCGTCGCTCGCGCTGCAGGCGATTCCGGTCGCCGTGTCGCGCTTCCGGCGCACCCACGCCAAGGTGAAGTTCGATCTCCAGACCGTCCATCACGACGACCTGCTGCGCAAGCTGTACGAGCGGGAGACCGACGTCGCCATCGCCTTCCAGGTTCCGCCCGCGGCTCCGATCGGCCATCGCTGGGTGGGGCAGGGCGAGCTGGTCGTCCTCTATCAGGAGCAGGACATGCCCGACGCCCCGCCGCGGGTGGAGCTCGAGCAGTTGCGCGGACAGCCCTTCATCAGCCTCGCTGCCAGCGGCCCGATCGGCCAGCTCTTCACCCAGGAGCTGCAGCGGCTCGACCTGGAGCTGGACGAGATCGTCTCCGCCCGCACCTTCTACATCGCCACGGCCCTGGTCCGCCAGGGCGTCGGGATGACGGTGGTGGACAGCTTCACCGCCCAGGCGTCGCT
>DATHBY010000447.1:0-3202 GCA_035295885.1 Allosphingosinicella sp. | reverse complement strand
GAACCCGTTCGAGCGGATCTTCCCGGTTCCGGTCGAGGGCAATGGCCTCAATCCCCTGCTGCAGGATCCCGGCCTCGCCTTCCATCCGCCGACCCTTTATTTCGGCTATGTCGGAATCTCGATCGCTTTCTCCTTCGCCGTCGGGGCTCTGATCACCCGCGACGTCGGCCCGGCTTTCGCCCGGGCGATGCGCCCCTGGGTGCTCGCCGCCTGGATATTCCTCACCCTCGGGATCACCGCCGGCTCCTACTGGGCCTATTACGAGCTCGGCTGGGGCGGCTGGTGGTTCTGGGACCCGGTCGAGAACGCGTCGCTAATGCCCTGGCTGGCGGCGACGGCTTTGCTCCATTCGGTGACCGTGCTCGCCACCCGCGACGGCCTCCGGGCATGGACCGTGATGCTCGCGGTGGTCGCCTTCTCCATGTCGATGGTCGGCACCTTCCTGGTCCGCTCCGGGATCCTCACCAGCGTCCACAGCTTCGCGGTCGACCCGCAGCGAGGCGCCTTCATCCTCATTCTGCTCGCTTTCTACATCGGCGGCGCCCTGACCCTGTTCGGCCTTCGGGTCGGCACGGTGAAGGAGGGCTCCACGTTCGAGCCCGTCAGCCGCGAGGGCGCGCTGGTGCTCAACAACCTCCTCCTCTCGGCGATCCTCGGAATCGTCCTCGTCGGAACCCTCTATCCTCTGGCCGCCGAGGCTGCGACCGGGGAGAAGCTCTCGGTCGGCCCGCCCTATTTCAACACCGCCGCCGGGCCGCTCGCGCTCGTCCTCGTCGCCGCGATGGCCGCGGGACCGCTGCTTCGCTGGCGCCGCGACCGGCTGCGCGAGGTGGCGGCCCGGATCGCCCTTCCGATCCTGATCACCGCTCTCGCCTTGCTGGCCCTGATCCTGTTCGTGCCCGGACTTCGGATCCTGCCCCTGCTCGGCCTGATGCTGGCGCTCGGAGTCGGAGCCGCCAGCCTGGCGCCCTTGTGGAAACGCAACCTGCTTCGCACCCCGCTCTTCACCTGGGGAATGGTGGTCGCCCATCTCGGGATCGCCGTAGCCCTCGCCGGTATGGCGAGCGAGGCCGCTTTCTCGAGGGAGACCCTGGTCGCCGCCCGCGTCGGCGACTCGGTCGCAGTCGGCCCCTACAGCGTGCGCTTCGACTCGGTCGAGCCGCTGGCCGGGCCCAACTGGACGGCGGTCGAGGCGAGGCTGGTCGTCCGCCGGGGCAGCGGCGACCCCTTCGTCCTGCTGCCGCAGTCGCGAATGTTCAGCTCTCCGCCGACCGAGACCAACGAGGCCGCCATCGCCACCCGCCTGGGCGGCCAGCTCTATACGGTGATCGGCAAGCCCGACGGAGCCGGACGCTGGCAGCTTCGCCTGTGGTGGAAGCCGTTCGTCACCCTGATCTGGCTCGGCGGAGCGCTGGTCACGCTGGGTGGCCTGCTCGCTTTGGTCGGACGCGTCCGCCGCGAGCGCCGCCCGGCCCGGCAGGAGGCGTGGGCATGAAGCGCCTCTTCCTCTGGCTTCCGCTGGCGGTATTCCTCGCCTTCATCGTCACCGTCGCGATCGGCCTTCGCAAACCCCCCGAAACCCAGATTCGCTCCCGGATGATCGGCAAGGCTATGCCCGATTTCGCGCTCGAGCCCGCCGTCGCGAGCCACCCGCCGCTCGCCGCCGCCGATCTGCGCCGGGGCAGGCCCCGGCTCGTCAACGTCTTCGCCAGCTGGTGCGTCCCCTGCAAGGCCGAGGCCCCGCAGCTGATGGCGCTGAAGCAGCGCGGAGTCCCGATCGACGGGGTGGCCATCCGCGACCGAAGCGAGGACGTCGCCAAATTCCTCTCCGACTGGGGTGACCCGTTCGAGCGGATCGGCTCCGACCCGGCCAGCCGGGTCCAGTTCGCGCTCGGCTCGTCCGGGGTCCCGGAGACATTCGTGGTCGACGGCCGGGGCGTGATCCGCCACCAGCATATCGGCGACATCAGGCCGGAGCATGTGGCGGAGATTTACGCAGCCTGGGAGGCCGCGAAATGAGCCATTCCCTCCACCGTCATTCCCGTGCCCTTCATCGTCATTCCCGCGAAAGCGGGAATCCATGCTGCCTTCGTCCCAGGCTCCGGCGCCGTCTGGATCCCCGCTTTCGCGGGAATGACGTGCTCTTCTTCCTGGCCCTGATGCTCTCAACCCCTGCTTTCGCCCAGTCCGCGCTGCCCCCGTCCCATTACGCCTACGCCCAGCTCCCCGATCCGCGGCAGGAGGCCGAGGCGAGGGCGCTGATGGAGACTTTGCGCTGCCTCGTCTGTCAGGGCCAGTCGATCGCCGACAGCGACGCCGACATGGCCGGCGACATGCGCGCCCTGGTTCGGGAGCGGATCGCCGCCGGCGAGAAGCCCGAGGCGATCCGGACCTGGCTGGTCGACCGCTACGGCGCCTGGGTGAGCTACAAGCCGCCGGTCGAGCCCCTCACCTGGCCGCTCTGGGCGGCTCCGGTGGTGCTGGTCGCACTCGGCCTCTGGCTCGCCCGCGGCCGCTTCCGGCGGAAGGCCCGCTGATGGGCTGGCTCGTCCTCATCCTTCTTGCGGCGGCGGCGTTCGCCGCGATCTGGCGCTTCTCCCGCCTCGACGGCGCGGGCGCGCAATTCCTCGCCTCCGCCTTGCTCATCGCCTGTGCCGGTTATGCCTGGCAGGGCAGCCCCGGCCGCTCCGGCAGCCCCCGAGCCGCCGCCGAGCGGCCGCCGGTGCCGGAAACCGCCTTCGCCACCCTGCGCCAGGACATGTTCGGCCGCTTCGACTCCGCCGATCGCTGGCTCACCATCGCCGAGGGCTACCAGCGTCGCGGCGACACTCGCGGAGGCGCCGGCGCGATCCGGTCCGCCATCCGGGCTCATCCGCGGAACGCGATCCTGTGGACGGGATATGGCGACGCCCTCGTCCTGCACGGCGACGGGCTGCTCGGCCCGGCCGCCGACCTCGCTTTCCGGAGAGCCGTCTCGCTGGCGCCGAAGCATCCGGGCCCGCGCCTCTTCTACGGCATCGCCCTCGCCCAGAACGGGCGTCTCGAGGAGTCGGAGCTGGCCTGGCGGCAGGCGCTCGCGCTCAGCCCGGCCGACGCGCCCTGGCGCGAGGGGCTCGAGCGGCAGATCGGAATGGCGGCCCAGGCGAGGGCGCAGCAGCGCTAATTCCCTCTCCCGCGAAGAAGCGGGCGAGGGGCCTTCGCC
>DATHBY010000446.1:0-5192 GCA_035295885.1 Allosphingosinicella sp. | reverse complement strand
GGCGGGCGCGACAATAATCGCGCCCGGCGCGACGGCGGCGGCCCGCGTGACGATGGCGGCGAGGAGCTGATCGAGAAGCTCGTGCACATCAACCGCGTGTCCAAGACCGTGAAGGGCGGCAAGCGTTTCGGCTTTGCGGCGCTGGTCGTGGTCGGCGACGGCAAGGGCCGGGTCGGCTTCGGGCACGGCAAGGCGCGCGAGGTGCCGGAGGCGATCTCCAAGGCGACCGCGGCGGCCAAGAAGGCCATGGTCCGGGTTCCGCTTCGCGAGGGCCGCACGCTTCACCATGACGGCCTCGGCCATTTCGGCGCGGGCCGGGTCTATGTCCGCTCGGCTCCGGCCGGAACCGGAATCATCGCGGGCGGCCCGATGCGCGCCGTGTTCGAGAGCCTTGGAGTTGCCGACGTGGTGACCAAGTCGATCGGCACGTCCAACCCCTACAACATGGTCCGGGCGACCTTCGAGGCGCTCAAGGAGCAGACCAGCCCCAAGGCGGTCGCCCAGCGCCGCGGCCGCAAGGTCGCGGATCTGATGGCCCGCCGCGAAGGCCTCAGCGGCGCCGAGGCGTCGGCCGAGGCCGAGCTGGTGACGGAGTAAGAAAATGGCGACGATCAAGCTTACCCAGACCGGATCGCCGATCCGCCGAACGCCCGACCAGCGCAAGACCCTGATCGGGCTTGGGCTCAACAAGATGCACCGCACGGTCGAGCTGCAGGACACACCCGAGGTCCGCGGCATGATCCGCAAGGTGCAGCATATGGTGTCGGTCAGCGAGTAATCGCCGACCTACCTCGGCCCCTCACCCCGGCCCTCTCCCCTGCAGGGAGAGGGAGAAGAAGCGCGACCGAAGCGAAAGCGAGTGCAGAACATGAAACTCAACGATCTTCGTGATAACAAGGGCGCCCGCAAGTCGCGCGTCCGGGTCGGCCGCGGCATCGGCTCCGGCCTCGGCAAGACCGCCGGGCGCGGCCAGAAGGGCGCCAAGTCGCGCTCGGGCGTCAGCGTGTTCGGCTTCGAGGGCGGCCAGATGCCGCTCCACATGCGGCTGCCGAAGCGCGGCTTCAACAACATCTTCGCCAAGGATTATGCCGAGGTGAACGTCGGCATGATCCAGAAGGCGATCGACGCCGGCACGCTCTCCGCCGACGGAACGATCGACCAGGAGGCGCTTCGCGCCGCCGGCCTGTCGCGCGGCGGCAAGGACGGCGTCCGCCTCCTCGGCAAGGGCAGCCTCACCGCCAAGCTCGCTTTCCGGGTCGCCGGAGTCTCCGCCGGCGCCCGCAAGGCGGTCGAGGAGGCCGGCGGGTCGGTCGAGCTGATCGAGGTCGTCCCGGCTTCCGAAAAGGCGGCCGCGAAGAAGAACAGCGTCAAGAAGCGGACCAACGGCTGACAACCGCCGCAGGGTGCCTATATACGGCACTTCTCCGCTCATCCTGAGTAGGGACTGAGCCTGGCGAAGGCCCGTATCGAAGGACCGTCCTTCGATACGCCGGTTCGACAGGCTCACCGGCTACTCAGGAAGAGCGGGAGCGGGGACACTCAAGCTTTCCGCGTTTCGTTTCGAGGATCGAGCACCTATGGCATCCGCAGCCGAACAGATGGCTTCCAATCTGAGCCTGGCGAATTTCGCCAAGGCCACCGATCTCAAGAAGCGCCTCTGGTTCACCCTTGGCGCCCTGGTCATCTTCCGACTGCTGAGCTTCGTTCCGCTGCCGGGAATCGACCCGCGCGCGCTCGCCAACCTCTTCGACACGACCCGCGGCGGAGTCCTCGACTTCTTCAACATGTTCTCGGGCGGCAGCCTGGAGCGGATGAGCCTGATCGCCCTGGGAGTGATGCCCTACATCACCGCGTCCATCGTCGTTCAGCTCGCCACGTCGATGTCGCCGACGCTCGCCGCCCTCAAGAAAGAGGGCGAGAGCGGCCGCAAGAAGATCAACCAATATACGCGCTACGGCACCGTCTTCCTGTGCGCCATCCAGGGCTATTTCATCGCCGTCGGCCTGGAGGGCTGGGGCCAGTCGAGCACCGGCTCGGCCGTCCTCGATCCGGGCATGATGTTCCGGATCACCACCGTCGTCTCCCTGGTCGGCGGCACCATGTTCCTGATGTGGCTGGGCGAGCAGATCACGGCCCGCGGCATCGGCAACGGGGTCTCGCTGATCATCATGGCCGGAATCGTCGCGCAGCTTCCGACGACCCTCGTCCAGGTGTTCGAGAGCGGCCGCACCGGCACCATGTCGCCGCTGATGATCCTGGCGATCGTCGCCATGGTCGCGATCCTCATCCTCTTCATCTGCTTCATGGAGCGGGCGCAGCGCCGGGTGCTGATTCAATATCCCAAGCGCCAGACGGCGCGGGGCCAGATGCAGGCGGAAAAGTCGCATCTCCCGCTGAAGATCAACACGTCGGGCGTGATCCCGCCGATCTTCGCCTCGTCGCTGCTGCTGATGCCGCTCACCATCGCCCAGTTCGCCGGCAACCGAGCCGTCGACACCGAGAGCACCTGGAACAACGTCCTTCTGACGGTGACCAACGCCCTCCAGCACGGCGCCCCGCTCTACATGGCGCTCTATGCGGCCGGGATCATCTTCTTCTGTTTCTTCTACACCGCCGTGGTCTTCAACCCGGAGGAGACGGCCGAGAATCTGAAGCGCTACGGCGGCTTCATCCCCGGGATCCGCCCCGGCAAGCGCACCGAGGAATATCTCGACTACGTCCTCACCCGGATCACCGTCATCGGCGCCGCCTATCTCACCCTGATCTGCCTGCTGCCCGAATTCGTCATCGCCCGGATGGGCATCGGCTTCTATCTCGGCGGAACCAGCCTGCTGATCGTCGTCAACGTGACGATGGACACGGTGACCCAGATCCAGAGCCACCTCATCGCCCACCAATATGGCGACCTCATCAAGAAGGCGAAGCTCAAGGGCGGGCGGACCAGGTGAACATCATCCTCCTCGGCCCGCCGGGCGCCGGGAAGGGAACCCAGGCGGCCCGGCTGATCGCCGAGCGCGGCCTCGTCCAGCTCTCCACGGGCGACATGCTTCGCGAGGCGATCAAGGCCCGGAGCCCGGTGGGGCTGAGGGCGAAGTCGATCATGGAGGCGGGCGAGCTCGTTCCCGACGACGTCGTCAACGAGCTGATCGCCAACCGTCTCGATCAGCCCGAGCGCTATTCCGGCTCCGGCTTCATCTTCGACGGCTATCCGCGCACCGAGGTTCAGGCGATCTCGCTCGACGCTCTTCTCGCCGAGCGCGGAATGAAGCTCGACCACGTCATCGAGCTGCTCGTCGACGCCGACGCCCTCGTCGACCGGATAACCGGCCGCTTCTCCTGCGCCAAATGCGGCGAGGGCTATCACGACCGCTACAAGCTGCCGAAGGTGGACACGCTCTGCGACATGTGCGGCTCCGAGCAGTTCAAGCGGCGCCCCGACGACAATGAGGAGACGGTGCGGACCCGACTCGCCGAATATCGCGCCAAGACCGCCCCCATCCTCCCTTATTACGACGCCCGCGGCCTAGTCCGCCGGGTGGATGGAATGGCCGACATCAAGCATGTCGAGCGGGCCATCGAGGCGATATTGGACGGCGCCTGACGGGCTGCATCCAAAACATGTTATCACCATCCCGGCGACTCCGGCCGACGGAGCGCGCCCCGAGGGAGTAGTGCCCATGAACAGAGGTGGCGGAGCGTCGCGCGCCGGCGGGCATGTCGACCTCGAAGGCTTCATGGAGGGCGTCAAGCGCCGCAATCCGGGCCAGCCGGAATTCATCCAGGCGGTCTACGAGGTCGCCCAGGACATATTCGAGTTCACCGAGGGCAAGGCCGAATATCACGAGGCCCAGATCCTTCGGCGCATGGCGGAGCCCGACCGCGTCGTCTCCTTCCGGGTCTGCTGGGAGGACGACAGGAACAATATCCGGGTCCAGCGCGGCTACCGGGTCCAGAACAACAATGCGATCGGCCCCTACAAGGGCGGAATCCGCTTCCACCCATCGGTCAACGAGTCGATCCTCAAGTTCCTCGCCTTCGAGCAGACGTTCAAGAACGCGCTGACCGGCCTGCCCATGGGCGGGGGCAAGGGCGGCGCCAATTTCAATCCCAAGGGCAAGAGCGTCAACGAGATCATGCGCTTCTGCCAGAGCTTCATGACCGAGCTGTTCCGCCACATCGGCGCCAACGTCGACGTGCCCGCCGGAGACATCGGAGTCGGCGCCCGCGAGATCGGCTACATGTTCGGCCAGTACAAGCGCATCACCAACAGCTGGGAAGGCGTCCTGACCGGCAAGGGGCTCGAATATGGCGGCTCGCTGATCCGGGCCGAGGCGACCGGCTACGGCGCCGTCTATTTCCTCGCCAACATGCTTGCGACCCGCGGTCAGGATCTGGTCGGCAAGCGGGTCGCCATTTCCGGCTCGGGCAATGTCGCCACCCATGCGGCTGAGAAGGTCGTCCAGCTCGGGGGCAAGGTGCTCACCCTCTCCGATTCCGAGGGCTTCGTCCACGACCCCGAGGGCATCACCCGGGAGAAGATCGACTGGGTCAAGGCGCACAAGACCAAGCGCCGCGGCCGGATCTGCGAATATGCCGACGAGTATAAGAGCGCGACCTTCCACCCCGGAGGCCGGCCCTGGGCGGTCGAATGCGACGTCGCGCTCCCCTGCGCGACCCAGAACGAGCTGCTCGGCGACGACGCCCGGACGCTGGTCAAGAACGGCTGCATCGCCGTCTCGGAAGGCGCCAACATGCCGACCAACCTGGACGGGGTCGGAATCTTCAAGGCGGCCGGGATCCTCTATGCCCCGGGCAAGGCCGCCAATGCCGGCGGAGTCGCCGTCTCCGGCCTCGAGATGAGCCAGAACAGCGCCCGGATCAGCTGGAAGGAGGAGGAATTGCAGCGCCTCCTCAAGGACATCATGAACGGCATCCACGACCGCTGCATCGAATATGGCCGGGTCTCCGACACCCATGTCGACTATGTGAAGGGCGCCAACATCGCCGGCTTCAAGAAAGTCGCCGATGCGATGCTGGCATACGGCGTCGTCTGATCCGGAAGCTGCCCCGCGAAATCGTACGGCTACTCTCGATTCCGTTTCCTTCCGTGCCGACCGTGCGCTAAATCACTAATACACCTAAAGGGAGGGCTCAGATGGTCTTCGATTTCCTGTCCAAGCAGTTCATCGACG
>DATHBY010000445.1:0-4706 GCA_035295885.1 Allosphingosinicella sp. | reverse complement strand
AACAGGAAGGCTCTCCATGTCCCGAAACCCGTCGCGCCCGCTCTCGCCGCATCTCTCCGTCTACAAATGGGGCCCGCACATGCTGGTCTCGATCCTCCACCGGGTGACCGGGGCGGGGCTCGCCACCGTCGGCGCCGCGGCTCTGGTCTGGTGGCTGGTCGCGGCCGCTTCGGGCGAGGAGGCCTATGAGAGCTTCGCCGGCTGGGCGACTTCGTGGCTGGGGATCGTGATCGCGGTCGGGCTGACCTGGGCCTTCTTCCAGCATTTGCTGTCCGGCCTTCGCCACCTCGTCATGGACATCGGCGCCGGCTTCGAGATCCAGGGCAACAAATTCTGGGCAGTGATGACCCTGGCTGGGGCGCTTCTGCTCACCGCCGCGCTCTGGCTCTATATCGTGATGGTGAGGGGGGCATGACCGTGGAGACGACGAAGACCGGCGAGCCCGGGGCAAGCCCGACCACCGACCCCGCGGCTCTGGAGACTCCGCTCGCCCGGGTGCGCGGCCTGGGCTCGGCGCGCGAGGGGGCCGAGCATTGGTGGCACGAGCGACTGTCGTCGGTCGCGACCCTCTTGCTGTTCGTCTGGCTGATCGTCTCGCTGCTCCGGCTGCCATCACTCGACCATCGCGGAGTCACCGAATGGCTTCGCGATCCGCTCGCGGCGGTGCCGATGCTGCTCCTCATCGCCGCCACTTTCTGGCATTTGAAGATGGGCCTGCAGGTGATCGTCGAGGATTATGTCCACGACGAGGGCAACAAATTCCTCTCGATCCTGATCCTGAGCTTCGCCTCGGTCGGGGCGGCCGCCTTCGCCATCTTCGCGGTCCTGAAGATCGCCTTCGCGGCGGCGGGGTTTCCGCGCTGAGCTGACCCGCGTCGCGCCTGACGCCCGGTCTCGCGCCGCCGCGCCTTCCGTTCGAGACCGGCGCCGGGGGAAGGCGCGAGCGCCGGCTTGCATCCCCCCACGTCCGGCCTAAAAGCGCGCCCAAGCCCCTTCCCAGCCGCGAGCGCACCATGCCCACCCCTTCCGCCTACAAGATAATCGACCACAGCTACGACGTCGTCGTCGTCGGCGCCGGCGGGTCGGGGCTTCGGGCGACGATGGGGGCGGCGGGGCAGGGGCTCAAGACGGCCTGCATCACCAAGGTGTTTCCGACCCGCTCGCACACCGTCGCCGCCCAGGGCGGGATCGCCGCCTCCCTCGGCAACATGGGGCCGGACCACTGGACCTGGCACATGTACGACACCGTCAAGGGCTCGGACTGGCTCGGCGACCAGGACGCGATCGAATATCTGTGCCGCGAGGCTCCGGCGGCGGTCTATGAGCTGGAGCATGCCGGCGTGCCCTTCTCGCGCACCGCGGAGGGGAAGATCTACCAGCGCGCCTTCGGCGGGATGATGCAGAACATGGGGGCGGGGCCGCCGGCCCAGCGCACTGCGGCGGCGGCGGACCGGACCGGGCATGCTATGCTCCATTCGCTCTACCAGCAGTCATTGAAGTACGACGCCGACTTCTTCATCGAATATTTCGCCATCGACCTGATCATGGAGGGCGGCGAGTGCCGGGGGGTGATCGCTCTGTGCCTCGAGGACGGGTCGATCCACCGCTTCTCCAGCCAGGCGGTGGTTCTGGCGACCGGCGGCTACGGCCGGGTCTATTTCACCGCCACCTCGGCCCACACCTGCACCGGCGACGGCAATGCGATGGTGCTCCGCGCCGGGCTGCCCTTGCAGGACATGGAGTTCGTCCAGTTCCACCCGACGGGTATCTACGGCGCCGGAGTGCTGATCACCGAAGGCGCTCGCGGCGAGGGCGGCTATCTGACCAACAGCGAGGGCGAGCGCTTCATGGAGCGATACGCTCCCTCGGCCAAGGACCTCGCCAGCCGCGACGTCGTCTCACGCTCGATGGCGATGGAGATCAGGGAGGGCCGCGGGGTCGGCAAAGACAAAGATCACATATACCTGCATCTGGACCACATCGACTCCAAGATCCTCGCCGAACGCCTTCCCGGAATCACCGAGACGGGGAAGGTGTTCGCTGGGGTCGACCTGACCCGGCAGCCGCTTCCGGTTCTGCCGACCGTGCACTACAACATGGGCGGCATCCCGACCAACTTCCACGGCGAGGTGGTGACCCTGAGGGACGGCAATCCCGACAGCGTCGTCCCCGGACTGTTCGCGGTCGGCGAGGCGGCCTGCGTCTCGGTTCACGGGGCCAACCGCCTCGGCTCGAACAGCCTCATCGACCTCGTCGTCTTCGGCCGGGCCGTCGGCCACCGGGTCGGCGAGATCATCAGGCCGAACAGCGCCCACCGACCGCTGCCCCAGGGCTCGGAGGAGATGGCGCTCGGCCGGCTCGACAAGTTCCGCTTCGCCGCGGGGGGAAGCCCGACCGCGGCCATCCGCAACCGGATGCAGCGGGTGATGCAGGCCGATTGCGCGGTCTTCCGCGCCGAGGCGACTCTGGCCGAGGGCATAAGCCGGATCGACGAGGTCTACAGGCAGATGGCCGACGTCCGGGTCACCGACCGGAGCCTCATCTGGAACACCGATCTCGTCGAGACCCTCGAGCTGGACAACCTCATCGCCCAGGCGGTGGTGACGATGCACTCGGCGGCCAACCGCAAGGAAAGCCGCGGCGCCCACATGCATGAGGATTATCCGCAGCGCGACGATTCCAACTGGATGAAACATACGGTGAGCTGGTTCGACGGCTGGGGCGGCCAGGGCGGGGGGGTGCGGATCGATTACCGCCCGGTCCACGAATATACGCTGACCGACGAGATCCAATATATCGAGCCGAAGGCGCGGGTCTATTGAGGATCGGAGCGTTTGCGCCGGGCCTGCTCTGCAATGGAATACCCAGCGTAACTCCCGTCCGTCCGGTCACCTTTGCAATGAGCTGCTCGGTGGACAGCTTCTCCCGCAGCCAGCGGCGGGATCGAATGGCGGTGGCGTTGGCCGCAATAGGGACAATGGAACTGCAGCCAAGCGCCATCCCGCGTGCGGCAGGCCTCCACTATTGGAACTTGCCTGGCGCTTTCACTCATGCGGCCCTCCTGAAGGGTTCCACACCTATCCTACCTTCGTTAGACCGCGCCACGGCCAGCTCATGAGCCGTCTGCATCCTCAGCATTGTGTCAGCCTTCACGCCGAAAGCCTTTTCGAAGCGGATTGCCATTTCCGCCGACAGCCCGGCGCGGCAGTTAAGCAGGGTGCTCAAAGCCTGGCGAGTTACTCCCAGGTGACGGGCGGTTTCGGTGACGTTGAGCCCATTCGGCTGCACGATCTCGGCGCGCAACCACTCGCCCGGGTGGACCGCGAAACTGGATGCGACGCGAATAGCCATCAGTGATAATCCTCCAGATCCAGATCGGCGAGGGCGCCTTCGTCCGTCAGCCGGAATGTCATTCGCCAGTTCTTCGTGACCGTCAGCGACCAGCTTCCGGCACGATCCCCGCTCAGCTCGTGCGCACCCCAGTTCGGCGGAATGCGCAACTCGTCGACGGAGTCGATCGCCGCAAGATAAGCAATCATGTTCCTGAGCCGTCCTGCAACATTGGCGTTTAGGCCTTTGGGCTTGCCGCTTTCGATGAAGCGCCGCAGCGCCTTGTGCCGGACGCTTTCGATCTCCATCATTTCACATAGGCAGAGAGGCGTAATCCGTCAAGCGACACATGACGATCAGGAAGGGTTCGATGGCCTTGCTCCGTCGCTTGCAATTGACGGTCAGCCTGCCACCGCCGACAAGGCCTGTCGGACGCGCGCCATGTCGTCCGCGAAGCTGCGCCGAAGCGCCTCGTCGCCCAGCCCCGCCCGTTCCACCACCATCGGCATCGACAGGCCGATTCGCAGGGTCGCGCCCCAGCTGCCGTCCTCCAGCTTAACGCATTTCACCGGCTGGCCGAGGCGGACTCCATGCTCGATCATGGCCTTGTGCCAGCGGGTCGAGTCCTCGAACGTGGCGCCGCCGCCGGCCAATTCGCTGAGGTCGAGCGTGGAGAGGGTGCGCATCTCGATCGGATGGGTGTCGGCCGTCTCCTTCCTGCCGGGCGGATAGGGCGCGACGCGGTGAGCCGGGGTTTTCTCGATAATCTCCTCGCGCACCGCCTGGTGGAAGGAGAGAATGGTCCGGGTCACGTCCGCTACGGCGAGCCGCTGGAAGCGCTCGAGCTCGAAGATCGACGCCTCGAGGCGCAGCAGCAGGCCGGGATTGGAGCTCTCCTCGAGAGACTCCGCGCCGGGCCAGCCTTCCGGCCATTCGCCGCTGCGGAAGATGGTGGCGAGGCCGTGGGCGAGCGGCCGCGCCTGCTCCCGGAACCGGCGCGGCACGAGGGCGAAGCCGCTGAACGGCGGGCCGCCCATGAATTTGGAGCCGGTGACGAAGACGATCGCGTCGCGCGCCAGATAGTCGGCGATGGCGGAGCTGGTGATCCGCGCCTGGCAGGCGTCGACGACGAAAGTGACCGAATCGCCATGGATGTGCCGGAGCCGGTCCAGATCGGCCAGGTCCGGGAGGATGAGACCGGTCTTGGAGCCGTGCACGACGTGGACGAGGACGTGGCGCCCCTGCGTTCTGGCCCACCGGATCGCCGAGTCCATCTTCGCGGCGATCTCGGCCGAGGGGCGGGCGCGGCCATGGCTGTCGCGGACCGGAACGTCGATCATCTCGACGTGCATCTCGCCGACGCCGGGCACCGGGTC
>DATHBY010000444.1:0-2370 GCA_035295885.1 Allosphingosinicella sp. | reverse complement strand
AGGCGGAACCCGCCCACCACAGCATGTACCTTGCGGATCCCGACACCTCCTGGGCGCATCTCACCGAGTTCAGCACCCCGCGATGGCTGCACGAGGCGATCACCACCAGTCCCAGGTTCCTGACGGCGTAGCAGGTGGCGTCGCGCATCGAGTGCTCCCTCTCCTGAAACCGGTGGATCACTCGGCCGGGCCGATGCCAGCGGTGTCGGGGGAGGCGCCCACGCGCCATGGCATCGGCGGAGGGAATCAGGCATCAGCATGATGCGAGCGTGAGGGGCGGCGGAACGGAAGATGGACGGGTATTTCGGCCGAAACGGGGTGAGCCCGAGCCGCCAGTCACCCTTCGCCTTGCTTGACGGGCAGCGTTGAGCGGTGGGTGATCCGGATGGGGGGCTGGTCTTCGCCGCGGCGGCGGGAGATCGGGCGGCGTTCGAAGAGCTGCTCAAGCGCCACTACGACCGGATCCACGGCCTGGCGTGGCAGCTGACCGGGTCGCGCGCCGACTCGGACGATATCGCCCAGGACGTGTGCTGCACTCTGGTGGAGAAGATCGGGACCTTCCGGGGCGAGGCCAAATTCTCCACCTGGCTGTGCGGGATCACCTACAATGCGTGCCGCGACCTGCGGCGGCGGCGCAGGTCGTTCAGCGGGCTTACCGAGCGGCTGGCGGTGCTGGCCGGGCTGGCGCGGGGGCCCGACGGGCGGGATTTGCACGACGCCATCTGGCTGAAGAGCGCGATCGCCCGGCTCAAGCCCGCCTATCGCGACGCCGCGGTGCTCGTCGCCGGCCAGCAGCTCACCCACGCCGAGGCGGCGGAGATACTGGGGGTGGCGGAATCGACCATTTCATGGCGGATGCACGAGATCAGGCGGCTGCTCGCGGCGGAGGGCGGTGCACAGGAGGAAGGCTGAAGCTCAACTTCGTGATGCCGGACTTGATCCGGCATCCACCTTTTGTCTTCTGCCCAGGGGGTGAAGATGGACCCCGGATCAAGTCCGGGGTGACGATTTTCCCGGATCAGACGCGGGGGCGGCGATTCGAGCTGGCCAGACCCTCGCTCCAAAAAAATTTCTCCCCGCCCCAAGGATTTCCTCCCGGCCCGCGTCCCAGTGACATGCGGACGAATGTGCGCCGCTGCCATCAGGGAGAGAAAATATGTCCCGACTGCCCCACGCGATCGCGATCGGCCTCGCCGTCGCCTCGCTCGCCGCCTGCTCCAAATCCGGAATCGACAGCGTCTCGCCTCCGGACGGCGCGTCCGCCTCCGCCGAGCCCTCCCCGGCGGAGGAAGCTCTCGCCGAGGCCGATATTGCGGCCGACGAGATGATCGTCACCGGATCGCGGATCGCCAACCCCAATCTCAGCTCGGCGTCTCCGATGAGCGTGGCCGGAAGCTCGGCCGCTCGCCATGCCCATGGCGGCCACCCGCCCTATTTCGGCCGCGACCGCTTCACCTCGGTCGCCCAGAACGGGTTCAAGGTCGCGGCCGAGGAGCCGGTCTCGACCTTCTCGATCGACGTCGACACCGCCTCCTATTCGTTCGTCCGGGCTTCGCTGAACCGTAACGTCCTGCCGCAGCAGGCAGCGGTCCGGACCGAGGAGATGATCAACTATTTCCCCTACGATTATGCGCCGCCGCGAAACGCCGCCCAGCCGTTCAGCAGCAACATCTCGGTCTTTCCGAGCCCCTGGTCGGCGGGGCGCAAGCTGGTCCGGATCGGGATCAAGGGCTATTCGGTGCAGCGCGCCACCCGGCCCCGGGCCAATCTCGTCTTCCTGATCGACACGTCGGGATCGATGAACGAGCCCAACAAGCTGCCTTTGGTCCAGCAGTCGCTGTCGATGCTGCTCGACCAGCTGAGCCCGAACGACAGCGTTGCGATCGTCGCTTATGCGGGCACCGCCGGCACCGTGCTCGAGCCGACTCCGGCGAGCCAGAAGGCGAGGATCCGCTCCGCCATCGACCGGCTCGGCGCGGGGGGCAGCACCGCCGGCGCCGAGGGCATCCGCCAGGCCTATGCTCTGGCCGAGCGCAATTTCGACCCGAAGGGAGTGAACCGGGTCATCCTGGCCACCGACGGCGATTTCAACGTCGGCATCACCGATCCCGATGAGCTCAAGGGGTTCGTCGAGCGCGAGCGCGGCAAGGGCGTGTTCCTCTCCGTGCTCGGCTTCGGAATGGGCAATTACAACGACGCCCTGATGCAGACGCTCGCCCAGAACGGCAACGGCGCCGCCGCCTATATCGACACCGTCGCGGAAGCCCGGAAGACCCTGGTCGAGGAAGCGACCTCGACCCTGTTCCCGATCGCCAGGGACGTGAAGATCCAGGTCGAGTTCAACCCCGCGACCGTCGCCGAATACCGGCT
>DATHBY010000443.1:0-8308 GCA_035295885.1 Allosphingosinicella sp. | reverse complement strand
GCCTGGTCGACCCATTATCTGTTCATGACCCTGATGTCGGCGGGCATTGCCGTGCTCGGGTTGCTCCTCTCCTCGCCGGCCGTGGTCATCGGCGCCATGCTCATTTCGCCGCTGATGGGGCCGATCATGGGGATCGGCTTTGCGCTCGCCACCTTCGATTCGGCCGAGCTGCGCCGGACGGCGCTCACGATGGCGCTCGGAATCGTCCTTGCCGTCGGTTTTTGCGCCCTGATCGTGCTGCTGTCGCCGCTCAAGTCGGTGACCGGCGAGATCGCCGCCCGAACCCGGCCGAACCTCTTCGATTTCCTGGTCGCTCTGTTTTCCGGCCTGGCCGGCAGCTACGCGATGATCCGCGGCCGCCACGGCACGATCGTCGGGGTCGCGATCGCCACCGCGATCATGCCGCCGCTCGCAGTGGTCGGCTTCGGAGTCGCCACGCTCAACAGCACCGTGCTGCTGGGATCGGCTCTGCTCTTCTTCACCAACCTGATGACGATCGCGGTGACGGCCGCAGTCCTGGCGAGGATCTACGGCTTCGCGGCGAACCTGTCGCCCCGGCAGACGGGCCTGCAGGCGACCCTGATCGTGGCCACTCTGGGGGCGCTGGCGGTGCCGCTGGCCTTTTCGCTCCAGCGGATCGCCTGGGAGGCGCTCGCGTCGCGCCAGGCGCACGAGCTGGTCGGCGCCCATTTCGGGCAGAATGCCAGGATCAGCCAGGTCGAAGTCGATTATGACGCAAAGCCGCTCGCGGTGGAGGCGACCGTCTTCACGCCCCGCTATCGCGAGGATGCGGAGCGGGTGCTCGGCGAACGGCTGGCGCTGGTGCTGAGGCAGCCGGTCGAGGTGAAGATAGAGCAATTCACCGTCGGCAGCGAGCAAGGCGAGGCCGAAGCGACCCAGATCGCCGCAGCCCGGGGCGCGACTTCCGAGGCGACCATGGCGAGGCTGGCCGAACGGCTGGCGCTGGTCGCGGGGGTGCCGGCGGACAAGGTTCTGATCGACCGCGCCCGCAGCCGGGCGGTGGTGACGGCGGCGCCGCTCCCGGGCGCGGATCTCAGCAGCTACCGCTCCCTGGAGACCCGGGTCGCTTCAGCCGATCCTCGCTGGACGATCACCCTGATTCCCCCGGCCGTCCCCCTTCCGGAAGTGAGCTTCGGCGACGGCGAGGACGGCGAGGCGGACCAGGAAGCCATTGCGACGGCCATATGGGGCGCCCGGCGCCTCAACCTGCCGGTAGGCGTCGGCGGCGGCACCAAAGCCCGGGCGGATCGGGTGGTGGACGCGTTGCGGCAGGCGGGAGTCGACGCCCGCAGCGTCGCGGAGGGCGAACGCGGAGGCAAGGTGCGGCTCCGGTGGCTGGCGCCGGACGGCGCCGCGGCGCCGCTGGAACCCGGATCGCGATGATCGGCTACCCATCCGCCCACGCGGCCGGCGCGATCCTGCTCACGGCGCTGATGTTCTACGGTTTCGTGAAGGGGCGGCCGCGGGTGGAGATCATCTCGCTGCTGACGATCAGCGCGATCGCCCTCGGCCTATATCTGTTTCCGCTGCCCGGGCAGGATCCGACTGACGGGCTCTCGCTCGCCTTCGGGGGGTTCGGCCACTACGCCCTCGTCACCATCTGCGCGCTGATGATCATGGGCAGAGGCCTGGTCACGACCGGAGCTCTCGAGCCGGCGGCGCGCGCACTGACCAGGGTGTGGAGGTTCAACCGGCAGCTGGGCCTCCTGATGACCCTGCTTCTGGCCATGGCGATGAGCATGATGGTCAACGACACGCCGGTGCTGGTGCTGCTGCTCCCGATCATGGCCGCACTGGCGGCGAACGGCGGCATGCCCGCGTCCAAGACCCTGATCCCGGTCAACAGCGCGGTCCTGATCGGCGGAATGGCGACGACCATCGGCACCTCGACCAACCTGCTCGTCGTCTCGATCGCCAACGACATGGGCATGCCGGCCATGGGCGTTTTCCACTTCACGCCGATCGTGATGACGGCCGCGCTCGTCGCCTTGCCTTTCATCTGGCTGGTGATGCCGCGGCTGCTGCCGGACAACTCGCCGGAGGCGGTAGGCGAGCCTCGGCGATTCTACGCCACCCTGCGGCTGGGCGGCGCCTCGAGGAGGCTCGATCAGCCGGTGTCGGCGCTCAGGGCCTCGCTTCCAGAAGATCTCGAATTCGCTGCCGGGCCGGACGAGCGCCTTGCACCGGGCGGCCGGGTCGGAGTCACCGGCACCCATCAGGCGCTGGAGGAGGCGATGCGAGTGCTCGGCGCGACCGCCGCTCCGACCTGGCTGATGGACCGGCTGAGAGCGGACTACGGACGAACCGGCGAGGATCTGGCGGTGGTGGAGATCGCCGTCGCGGCGGACTCCGCCATGATCGGCAAGAGCGTCACCACCTGCGGCGTCGCTGAGACCTATAACGTCGCCATCCTCGGCATCCACTTCGCCCGGCGGCGGCCCGAGGAGCGCCGCGAGCAGCATCCCGATTCGCAGTTCGGCGAGGGAGACATCCTCCTGGTCACCGGCGGCATGCCCGATCTCCAGCGCTTTGCCCGATCCGAGAACCTGCTCATCCTCGAGGGCGCCAAGGAAATGCCCCGGACCCTGAAGGCGCCGCTCGCCTTGGCGATCATGGCGGGCGCGATAATCCCGGCGAGCATCGGCCTCGTGCCCATCGCCATCTCGGCGCTTGGGGGCGCGATCCTGATGTTCGTGACCGGCTGCGTCAAATTCGACCGGGTCGGGCGGGCGCTGTCCGCCAGGGTGATCGTCCTGATCGCAGCCAGCATCGCCATCGGACGGATCATCCTCGACAGCGGAGCGGCGGAATGGCTCAGCCAGCTGATCGCGCTCGGGCTCCAGTTCCTGCCGGCCGCGGGCGTCCTCGCGACCGTCATGCTGTTCGTCACGATCCTGACCAACTTCGCCTCGAACACGACGGCTGCGGCCGTCGGCACGCCCATCGCCTTCAGCCTGGCGCAGCAGCTTGGAATACCGGTCGAGCCGCTGGTGCTGGCGGTGCTGTTCGGCTGCAACCTGTGCTACGCGACTCCCGTCGCCTATCAGACCAACATGCTGATCATGTCGGCGGGGGATTATAAATTCTCCGACTATACGAGGACGGGGCTGCCCCTGGTCGCGCTGATGATCGTCACTTTGTCCGCCCTTCTGGTCTTCCGGTACGGCCTCCACTGAGGCCCTCTCCCCGGGGCGGCGGGGAAACGCGCAACCAATCGGGACCGTTGAACGTCCCTCTTTCGATGATGCACCTGCTTCGCCTGTTGATGTCCTGGTCGGTCAGGCGGGTGCTGCTGTTCGTCCTGCTCGTCGCTGCTATGGCCGCCTTCGTCCAGGTCAGGAACGCCTATCAGCGCCTGCCCGAGCTCACTCAGGAAGCGGAGGCTCTCGAGCGGCAGCAGGGCCTGCTGGAAGAGGAGGTGAGCCGGCAGCGGGAGCAGGCCGAGGCGCGCCTTCGGGCGATCGAGAGCCTCGAGGGACCGATGTTGCGCCGGCGGCTGGCGGAGGTGCGGTCCGCCGTCGCCGGGCACCGAGGTGGCGGAGGCGGGGTGGGACTGGCGCTCGACGCTGTGCGCGGCGACGGCGATGCCGTCGCTCGCGAGCTGGCCGGGCGCTTCCGGCTGCAGCTGCTGCGCCGCGAGGAGGCGGTCATCCTCGCCCGGCTGGACGCGATCGGCCGGGGCGGGCAGGTGAGCAGCCTCGCGGCGAGGGTCGCCGTGCTCGACGCCAGCATCCCGGCCCTGGAGCAGCGCATCGCCGCGATCGAGCGCCGCTACCCCCTGGCGGCTCAGATCGAGCGGGTGCCGGGCGTGAGGGACATCGAAGGTCCCTGGCGCCAGCTGAGGGCGGCACGGCAGGAGCTTGCGGCAGCGAGGGGCGAACGGGCGCGCCTGGCGGCGCTCCACCAGGCAAGCCGGGTCGCCTTCGACCGGGCGCGCTTTGCCTATGGGGAGAGCCAGTCGGCGATGCGCGGCCTTCCGGCGCCCACCGCCGAGCTCCGGCAGCTGATCGAGGAGAAGCGCCGGCAGCTCGCCGGCCACTGGGCGAGCAGGGGCTGGGAGGCGGTCAGGCCGGTGCTCGGCTGGGCGCTGTGGGTGATGCTTCTGATCCTGGTGGCGCCGCCGGCGGTGAAGGCTTTCTGGTTCTTCGTCGTGGCGCCCCAGGCGTCGGGTCTGAAGCCGATCAGGATCGGGCGCCCCGGCGGCGGCGAGGTGCGATGGGCCGGTGAACGTCTCGCGGACGGACTCGAGCCGGGAAGCGCGGTTTCCCGCCGCCTGCTCCTCCGCCCCGGCGAGGAAATGGTGGTTCGGGGTGAATATCTCCAGAGCACGGTCGTGCATTCGCAAACGGATTCCCAGCTGCTTTTGAGCCGGGATCTTCCCTTCGCAAGCCTCGCCACCGGCCTGTTCGGCCTTACCCGAATCCGATCCGGGCAGGAAACCAGCGCAACCCTCTCCGCGACCAAGGACCTGATCGACGAGATCGGAGTGCTCGAAATTCCCGAAGGATCGGCCGTCGTCTTCAGGCCGCGCAATCTCGTCGGGGTACTCCACCGCACCGGGCAGCCGCTGCGGATCGAGCGGGTCTGGAGGGCGGGCTGCCTCATGTCCTGGCTGACTCTCCGACTTCGGCATCTGGTCTTCCACGGACCTTGCGCACTGATCGTCAAGGGCGCCCGCGGAGTCGCGCTCGAGCCCGCCGCGGGAGGGCGGCGGGTCGCCGATGCCGCGACCATGGGCTGGAGCGCCGGCCTCGACTATTCGGTGACCCGAAGCGAAACCTTCCTCGCTTACCTTACCGGCAAGCAGAGCCTGTTCCACGACAGGTTCGAGGGCTCGAGCGGCCAGGTGATCTACGAGGAGATGCCGCGTGCAAGGGCCAGGCCGGGCCTGTTCGGCCGAGGGCTCGAGGGCCTGGGAGACGGGCTGCTGAAGATCGGCGGTCTCTGATCAGTCCGGCGGCCTTTTCGCCAGATCGTCCAGCAGAGAGGATTCAGCCGTCCCGGCCCCGCCTTGGCCGCCATCATCGACTTCGCTGGCGGGACCTGAATCGCCGCCGCCGCCCTCGCCGATGATCGTCTCGCCACCCCGCCATTTGGATCGGGCCTCGGCTTCGTCATGGAGCGGCAGGTCGCGGTCTTCGTCTTCAGCCATGATTTCCTCCAATGGTGACGGGATCTGAAGGGTGGGCCGCGAGGCGCATACGGCCTTCCTAGGCCTCCGTCATGACAGGCGTGTGGATGATTTGCGACAGCGTTTGCGATGGATCGCGCCGAATAGCCGGGGACCGAGTCGCGGATCGGCTAGAAGGTCATGCTCAGCCCGGCGCTGACGGTGCGCCCCACCTTGTAGCTGTTGATGTCGATCCGGTTGCCCTCGAATTCCTGATATTCCTCATAACCCCGGCCGAGCAGGTTGCGCGCCTCGAGCTTGATCTCCGCTTCCCGGCCGAGGAATCGGACGGCCTCGCGGGCGACGAAATCCAGCCGAAGCCCGGGCTTCTCGACGATGTCGGGCTGCCGGGCGCTGCCCTGGATCGGCCCGCGCTCCGTGACCCGCTCGCTGGCGTAGGTGAGGAGGAAGGTCGCCTGCGAGAGTCGGTCCCTGTTGTCGATTCCGAACTGGATGTTGGCGAGATGGTCGGACTGCCCGGTCAGCGGCGCTCCGTCCTGGAACAGCAGGTTCGCCGCCACCGGCTGCAGGTCGGGACCGATGACGAGAGTGTCGTCCGATCTGACCTTCGACCGGGTGTAGGTGTAGTTGCCGATGAGCAGAAGCCGACGGCTGGCGAATGCTTCGCCGAGACCGGACAGCGGCAGGTAGGTCTGGAGCTCGGCCTCTGCTCCGTAGAGAGTCGCGCTCGGCGCGTTGGCGAAGCCGGTGCGAAGCTGGCCGCCGCCGGCGAAGAAGGCGGCCGATTCGATCGGATTGCCGATCTTCTTGTAGAAGCCGGCGAGGCTGAACCGCTCGCCGCGCCGGAAATAATATTCGTAGCGGGCCTCGGCGTTGGTCAGCCGGCTGTCGGTGAGGAACGGATTTCCGGTGAACTCCCGGTCGGATTCGAAATCCTGGTAGATTTGCGGCGCCAGCTCGCGGAACTGGGGCCGGGCGATCGTCCTGGAGGCGTGCAGCCGAAGCTGCATGTTGTCGGCGAAGTTCCAGGTCAAGGTCGCGGCCGGCAGCCAGTAAACGTTCGCGAGCCGGGTTGCGGCGCCGGCCGCGGCGCTGGTCGCGACCGTCTCCACCGCATCTTCGTAGCGAATCCCGAACTGCGCCCGAAGCGCCGGGCCCGGAAGCTCGATTTCCGCCTGGGCGTAGCCGGCGTGGATTCGAAGCCCCGCCTCATAGGCCGCCGCGCCCTCCGCGCCTGAGATGTCGCGCAGCTGGATGTTGAAATTGTAGATGTTGAAGTCGGAGAGGAGATAGTCGGGCCGTTCCTGCGCCACCGCGATCGGCAGCGCGCCCTCCGGACGGAAGTACTGGAACTGGAATCGCGAGGAATCGCGCCGGCTCCTGGTATAGGCGTAACCTGCCGAGAGCGTCGCCGGCATCGCGCCTTGCAGCCGGTAGGCGAAGTCGATTCCGCCGGCATGGACGTCCTCGCTGAGGTCGTTGAAGGCGATGGTCGCGGACTGGCCGCCGGAGGTCAGGTTGTTCACATAATCGTCGACGTCGCTCAGGCTCTTCGTGGCCGGATTGCCGTCGCCCAGCCAGGTGTAGCTGATGTCCCGCTCGTAGGGGGATTCGCGCTTCGAATTGGCATAGGTGCCGCGAAGGTCGACGCTTAGGTTGGCGAACTTGAACTCGCCCACGAACCGGGTGTCGATCAGCTGACGCTCGAACCAGTAGCTGTTCTGCTCGACGATCGAGGGCGGCAGGCCGGGGTCCTGGTCCTGGACGTTGCGGTTGAAGCCGGCGGCGAGTCGGCCCTGCTTCAGGGTGTCGCGGATGAAGAGGTTGGTCCAGCGCAGCTTGTGGCGGCCGATCTCGGCGCCGAGGCCGAGCATTGCATTGACGAGGATCCGGTTGTCGGTGGTGACCCGCCGGAAGCTCGACTGGGGAGTGCCGGCAAGCTCCGGGTCGAGCGAGATCTGCTGGATCGCGTCGCGGGTGCGCCAGCCGTTGCTGTAGCCGATGGCTCCGAGAAGACCGATCCTCGCCCCGAGCAGGTCGAAGGCGGTGCCCGCGCTGATATTGGCGCCGAGATTGGGAGCGACGTTGTTCACGCGCTGGAGCAGGGTGGTCGGAGCGTTGACCAGGGCCGCTGCGAAATCGCGGCGCTGAGCGGCGGTCGTCGCGCCGTTGAAGGCGCCGCCCGCAACCGCGCTCCTGAGGCCGGCCGGCATGTCGCGTGTGCCGTCGTCGAAGCCGAGCGGATCGAGGCCGCTGCCGTAATAGGAATAGCCGAAATGACCGGTCGTCTCGCCGTCCAGCTCGGCCGAGCCGCCGAGGGTGAGGAAGGCCTCGTCCGGGATCGACCGGGTCGTGAGGTTGATGACTCCGCCGCCGAACTCGCCGGGATAATTGACCGAATAGCTCTTCTGGACGAGCGAGCTGGCGATCAGCCCGGTCGGGAAGATGTCGAGCGGAACCACCCGGCGCAGAGGCTCCGGGCTCGGAAGCGGCGAACCGTTCAGCAGGGCCAGCGAATAGCGGTCGCCGAGGCCGCGGACGAAGACGAAGCCGTTGCCGACCACGGAAAGGCCGGTGACGCGCTGAAGCGCCCCGGCGATGTCCCCCTCGCCGGTGCGGGCGATGTCCTCGCTCGACAGGACGGAGACCACTTCGGCCGTGTTGCGCAGGACGTTGGGGATGTTGCGCCCTGTGACGACGATCTCCTCGCCCTGGTCCGGCCGGGCTCCGGGCGCCGAGACCTCGATTTCATCGTCCGGTGAGGAGGCTCCCTCGTCCGGCGCAACGGCCGTGCCGGGCGCCGGCGCGTCCGCGGGCGCCTCCTGGGCGAAGGCGGCCGTGGGCGAGAGGGCCGTGGAGAGCAGCAGCATGCTCGCCAGGCGGATTGGCTTCAACATCGTCAATTTACCCCGAGTGCGGTCAGGAAGGGGGACGGCGGGCGAGCCGCCGCCCCGAGGCGGGCGGCTCGATCAGGAGGTGGGAATGGCCGTGCAATTGCCGCTGCTGCTGCCGAAGCTCACGTAGCCCGCGTTGCAGGTCCAGCCGGCATACCAGGTGTCCGACGCGTTGCGGACGGCGCAGATGTAGTTCACCGCCTCGAGCCGGTTGGGCGCCGCAGCGTTCGCAGTCGCGAACGGATCGTTGTTGAACGGAGTC
>DATHBY010000442.1:0-6382 GCA_035295885.1 Allosphingosinicella sp. | reverse complement strand
GCTTTGAACGCACTGCGCGACGGCGCGTCCTGTTCCGATACGATGGGGTGTGGGCGCTATTTAGGCGCGCGGATGCCCGATGTAAAGGGCAGGAGCGCCGGACGGGCGCCTCGCGCCCCGGATCAGGGGCCTTTGTCCATTCCGTCCCAGGCGGCGCCCTTGCTGCCCTGGACCTCGCTCGTCCGGGCCTTCGCCTCCCGGGTCATCCGCCCCCATTCGGATTGCCTCATGCACCGCCTGTCCGTCGCGACCAGGGAGCCGGTGCGGATGCCGCGGCTGCAGATCATCTTCTCGGAAGCGGCTCCGGCCGTGGCCGCCGAGCGCGGCCTGGCCGTCCTGAGCATGCCCTCCGGAAGCCGCCAGTTGACGAAGCCGTTGCGGGTGGCGGTGATCGAGCGGCCCTCCGAGTTCACCACCGGCCTGAAGCTGGCATAGCGCTGGATGATCTCGCAGGTCTCGCGATCGAGGCGGCTGAAGCCGCTGCTCTTCGTCACGTCGCAGCTCGTCATCTCGCCTTTCTCGTCGAGGGTGACCCGGAAGCGCACCTGGCCCTCCTCACCCGCCTCGAGCGCCCTTGGCGGATAATGTTTCAGCAGGAACTCGCCATTCTCCTTCTGACGGACCTCGTTCGCCGTCTGCCGGGCATCGCCGCCCGGAATGCTGGCGAGAAGCGGCGAGGCGGCCAGCGCAAACGCGAGGGCGGCGAACGAGCGGGCCTTGAGCATCATCTACTCCTTCGAGCCAGTGTTTATTTCAGAACGCCAACCCGACCGCGGAAGCTTGTCGCCCAGGAGCGGAAGGCTAGCAAGCGCACCCGCCAGCGTCCAGACTCCTTCCCCCCATAGCCCCGGCCCAGGACTGGCTCACCCGGTCTGCATAACTATCTTGGCATCGCGCCGCGGCAGGCATCGCCCCTTCCTTCGCAGGCGGTTCCTCCAACGGTCGCAGATCGGCCCTTGTCTTTCTCTGCATCGCCCGAGGGGTGGCGCGGAACACCGACCGAGCCGTCCCCTCCTGCGCCGATGCGAATGTGGAACGAATGCACCGGGGGAGGCGCCGCCACGGGCTTCTCGTCAGGGGTCAGCAGACCGACGGATTGCCCGGCATAGACTATCGGGTCGAGCAGGAGGAGGACAATGAAACAGGCGAACGCCCGGATCAGATGCATGTGCGTCAGCTTGACGAGGGTAACCTTCGCGTTGACCGCATCCTGCGAACGTCGGGTTCGATGCAGAGTGAAGCGTATAAGGTGTTGAAGCGGATACCTGTTGCGCCAGGCCTGTGAGAGGTCCGACACGCCCACGGTATGGAAGCCGGTGACCCTGAGGGTAGAAACCGCATAACGGCCCGCAGCGGCCGTGTAGATGATGGCAAGGACGAGCACGGTCAGCCGCAGCCAATCGGGCGCGGGGCCGGTTTTTTTCTCCCAGCCGGAGGCCTCTATGCTGAGAATAACCGGCACGAGGGCCGCTAGCACAGCAAGATAGGTAGAGGCCTTGCTCTCTGCGACTCGACGCCGCTCGGCCTCGCCGTCGGCGATCCGCTGCGCTTGCTCCAACGCCCTCTCGGTTTCGATGGACCAAAAGCCGGCGTCGATAGCTGCCTCATGGCGGGCCAGCGTGGCTTGCTGGGAAGCAATTTCACTCGGCGAAAACGGAGAAATCGTGGGGAACACGAAATCCGCTGCGTTCCTCATGAGCTTACCCACGTTCCAGCGCATCCACTATCGTCCCCGCGATCGGCAAACCCGTCCTCTGTTCAATCCAGGCCCACTGTCCATTCGGATTGGCTTCAAGAAACCAGTAATCGCCCTCATTGTCCTCGATGAGGTCGATCGCCGCGAAACGCAGGCCCAGTTGGCTGACGACTCGCACGCAGGCGGATGAGATCGCCTCGGGAAGCTCTACCACTTCATAGGCAAGATCGCTACGGGAGCCGCGGCGCCAGTCTGTCCGAGTGTCGGGGTGGGCTTGGGATCCGATCGAGGCAGCCAACACGACATTGTCGATGACGGTGGCCCTGATATCCGCTCGTTTAGGAATTTCCCGCTGGAAGATCAGCGGCGCCATTCGCACGGCTTCGGAGTCGGCGGGCTGCAGCTGGCTCAGGCGGCTGGTAAATATCACTCGTCCCGGACCATCGGCGTCTTCGAGGAGAGCCCGGCGCAACGGCTTCACGACGAACCCTCCCACCCGAGTGAAGGAACGGGCCGCCTCGAAATCGTTGGAGACCAGCGTATCGGGAATTTGCAAGCCCGCCTCCCGAGCGGCCGCAAGCTGGCGCGGTTTGTCCTCGGCACGCTGGATCGCGTAGGGTGAATTGAGCCACTTCCCGTCGAGCGCGTTCCATAGCGTGCGCAGAAGCGCGGACCATTCGGTCATGATATATTCGGCGACGACGGGGGAGGTTTCGGCCTGATGCCGGGGGGTCCCGGGTCTCCGGTAATAGGCGCCTGCCACATCCGAGACGCGAAACTCGCCCCGCTTATGCACGAACATGGTGCTGTCCGGGTCGCCTTCGGGCATCCTCACCAGCAGGTCGGGCATGTCCTCGGTGTTCAGCCGTAGATAGGGTGCACCACGCCGCTGCAGTTCCAGGACGATAAAGTCCGTGGTTATGTCTCTTTTATTGGTGGCGAGAAGGATCAATGTGAAAGGCCTTAAGCCTCACCTCTAGAGAACTGGCCGACTCTCATCGTCCTGCTCGATTTGCTGCTCGGTCTTCGTCTCCAGTTCCAGGATCGGGCTGCGGTGCAACTCGTCGTCGGACTCAGGCACCATCGACGTCTTGGTTTCCAGCTCCAGAAGTCCAGCGTGGAGTTCATCGTCCGACTCCGCCTGAACATCCGTTTTCGTCGTCAACTCGGCGAGGCCACGGCAGGTGAAATCCTCCTCGTCGGTCTCCTGATCGGCAAAAGTCTTCGTCCTGAGCTCGACCAGCCCGCTATGCATTTCTACGATCGGGATTTCTTCGCCTTCTCCCCCTACCCAAACGTCCAGTTCCGGTGAGTAACGACCCGGAAGCGGAGGATGCGGCGTCCGCAAGGATGCAAAGCGCATCAGAAACGGAATCTGCGAATTCACGCCTGTCATGACAACCTCGTCTCAGTACACCTCAACTATGTTCACGCCTCTTTTGGCCAACCCCGCATTTCAGCCTCTGCTTAACGGCATCCCGGTATCCCTGCAACGGCCGCGGGAGGTCACTTGGTCTCGCGTGGATGCTTGCGCGCGCGCCGGGCCGCAGAAATCGCGATGAGGCTGAGCCGGAGTAACTGCGAAGGCCCCCATTTTCCGGCCCGGGCTTTATCCGCCACAATTGAAACCTTCCTCGGCCCGCCGAGACATCGTCCGGAAGCGAAGGCGGCCTAATCCTCCTGAAACGGGGCCGGCAAGCGCCCCGCCGAGGCAGGGAAGGAAGTCGTGATGGCGTGGATTGCGGTGCTGGGCCTGATGATCGGGGCGATGGTGACCGCCTCCGCCTTCGGAGCGGAGCTCAACTTCCGGCGCAGCCTCGGGCCGAGCGAGCGCTGAGGGAGAGTCCGGCATGCCGCCCGCCGCCTTCCTCGCTCTGCTTACGATCGCGATGCTGCTCCTCGCGGCGCTCCGACTCGAGCTGAACTTCCGCCGCAGCGAAAAGGACCGCCCCGGGTCCGAGCCCCAGGCCCCCGGGCCGGGACCCGAACTTGCGAGGCCCGAGCTTAGGGCCGCACCGGCGGGAGGCTATTGCCAGGCGCCCCTGTCGCCCGCCTTCGGAAGGAACCGGACGCCACCTCAGGCCCGCCGCGCCGGCTTCGCCTTGTAGCGCTTCTGGGGCGGCGGGCCGCCCCGCTTGTTCTCCCGAGCCGAATCCCTCGGCTTCCCCTGGACCGGCTCGATCCTGACCCCGCCCTCGCCGTCCTCGTCGGTCGCAGTCCGCCGCACCGCCGCCATGAAGCGGCCGGCCGCAGCGCGCGGCACTTCGAACATCGTCTCGCCGGCGGCGATGCGGATGGCGCCGATCTCGGTCTTGGTGATGTGTCCCCGGCGGCAGAGCAGGGGCAGGAGCCAGCGCGGGTCGGCATTGTGGCGCCGGCCAATGTCCATCCGGAACCAGATCGTGTCCTCGAAGCCGGGGCGCGGACCTTCCGGCCGTCGGACCTCGCCCGCGGCTCCGGAATCGACCAGCTCCTCGGGTGCCGGCATCCTCGACCGGTGCGCCTTCACCAGAGCCGCCGCGATCTCCTCGGGCGGCTTGGCCTCCATCAGCCGGCGGGCGAGCTCGCGGTCCTCCTCCTCGATCTCGGCCGGCGCGAGCAAGGCAGCGAGCAGCCGGTCATGGTCGCTGCGTCTTATGTCCTCGGGCGTCGGCGCCTTGATCCACTCGACCTCGATCCGAGCGCCTCGAAGCACCGATTCCACCCGCTTGCGGCGCGGATAGGGGACGACCAGCACTGCGATCCCCTTCCGCCCCGCCCGTCCTGTCCGGCCGGAGCGGTGCTGGAGGGTCTCGGCGTCCCTCGGCAGCTCGACATGGACGACGAGGCTGAGGTTGGGCAGGTCGATGCCGCGCGCCGCGACGTCGGTCGCGACCAACACCCGCGCCCGCCCGTCGCGCAAGGCCTGGAGCGCCTGGTTGCGCTCGTTCTGGCTGTGCTCGCCCGACAAGGCGACGGCGCTGAACCCCCGCTCGACCAGCGAGCTGTGGAGCCTGCGCACATTCTCCCGGGTGGCGCAGAACAGCAGGGCGCTCTCCGCCTCGTGAAGCCTGAGCAAATTAACCACCGCATGCTCGATGTCCGCGGGCGCCACCGTCATCGCCTGATAGGCGATGTCGCCGTGGCCCCGCTCCTCGCCGACGGTCGAGATCCGAAGCGCGTCCTTCTGGTAGCGCCTGGCCAGAGCAACGATCGGCCGCGGCATGGTCGCCGAGAACAGCAGGGTCCGCCGCGCCGGCGGGGTGGCGTCGAGTATTTCCTCGAGATCCTCGCGAAAGCCCATGTCGAGCATCTCATCGGCTTCGTCGAGGACGACGGCCCGTAGCCTGGACAGATCGAGGGCTCCCCGCTCGAGATGGTCGCGAAGCCGCCCCGGAGTGCCGACGACGATATGGGTACCGTGCTGGAGCGCTCGCCGTTCCTTCGACGCGTCCATTCCGCCGACGCAGGTCGCGATCCTGGCCCCCGCCGGAGCGTAGAGCCAGGCCAGCTCGCGGCTCACCTGAAGCGCCAGCTCGCGCGTCGGAGCGACGATCAGCGCCAGCGGCTCGCGGGCGAAGCCGGCGCCGCCGTCGTCGCCGAGCAGCTGCGGAGCCATCGCCAGGCCGAAGGCCACCGTCTTGCCCGATCCGGTCTGGGCCGAGACGATCAGGTCCCGACCCTCCGCCTCGCTTTCGAGGACCGCGGCCTGGACCGGGGTGGGCGTGGCATAGCCGCGCGCGGACAGCGCCCCGGCGAGGCGCGGAGGGAGGTTCTGAAAGGGCATAGGGGCCATGTGGGCGGTAAAAGAGGCCGGGGCAAGGCATTCGGCCCGGACACAATCGACACACATCTCCCCTCTCCGCGGCATCCGGGTGTCACGCACCTGCCCCAAACGGCACTCGTCCACTGGAGAAGTCCGATGAAGTCCGTGATCGCCGGTTTCCTGACCACCGCCTTGCTGCTGGCGCTGCACGTCGCCCCCCCGCCCGAGGCGCTGCAAGGCTATGCCAGCCCGGCCGACAAGGCCTTCGCCGAGCGCCACGCGCATGAATCGAAGGACGAGCTTCGCGCCGAGCTCGGCCTCGACCACTAAGGCCGTCATTCCGGCGGGCGAGGCCCTGAAGATGCCAGTTTGAACCGCGTCCGGGAGCGGGGAAGCGGCTTCAGCTTCGGCGCCACGACGTCAATTCCGGGCCTTCGACTCGACGCTGCCTCGCCACGTTCCGCCCCGCTTCCCGAGGCGGAGCGCGTCCGAAGCGCCGCGAAATTCATTGTTACCCTGTTATGAAAAACCAACGCACCCCCCTCGCCCGCGCCGCCGCGCTCCTCCTCGCCGCCGCCGCGCTCCCACTCACCCCGCTGATCGCCCAGGAAACCGCCCAGCCCGCGGACGAGCCCGCCGCCCAGACGCCGGCGCCGGACGCCACCATCTCGATCCCCGCTCAGCCCGAGGCGACCACGCCGGCCCCCGAGACGGCCGTGACCGAAGCGGAAGCCCCCGCGCCCGCGGCCCGGACCACGACTCGGCGCACCGAGACCCGCACGACCAGTCGGGCGCCCGCGACCGTGGCTCGTCCGCCGGTCCCGGTGGCCGTCGCTCCGGCTCCGGCCCCGGTCCCGATCGAAACCCTGCCCCCCGTCGCCACGGCTCCGCTTCCGCCCCCGGTCGCTCAGACACCGCCCCTCGAGGTCCTGCCCGAGACC
>DATHBY010000441.1:0-4729 GCA_035295885.1 Allosphingosinicella sp. | reverse complement strand
CGGCAGGTAATCGACCGCCACGGCCGGGATCGCATAGGGCGGCACCGCCCCGGCGACGGGATCGCCGATCTGCGCCATCGCCACCGCGCCCCCTCGCAGCCGCTGCGTGAGCTGGGCCCCGGTATCGGGCGCCGCGATCCTCGCCTGCCAGCCCAGCACGACCCCGCCCCCGTCGAGCCGGGCCAGCAACTGCGCCCGGGCCGGCGCCCGGAAGCTGTCCTGGACCGTCTCCTCGAGCCTCGACCAGGCGAGCTGGACCGGCCGCTTCAGGCGCATCGCGAGCATCGCCGCCTGCTCGATCGCGCGGGTCTCCAGCTTGCGCCCGTAGCCGCCGCCGATCAGGGTCGGGTAGATCGTCACCTGAAGCTCGCCGAGCCCCGCCACCCGGGCCGCCGCCGCCCGAGCCAGCCCCGGCGCCTGGGTCGGCGCCCAGATCTCCAGCTGGTCGCCGCCGGGCCGGGCGGTCGCCGTCAGGGTCTCGAGCGGAGCGTTGACGGCCGGTCCGGCGCTGTAATGGCTGCGAAGCACATTCCCGCCCTCGAATGCACCGGCGAGATCGCCCCGGCTGTAGACCCGGCGGCCCTCGTCCCGCTCGAGGGCTCCGATCAGGGCCTTGTCGATGCTCTCGCTCGACACCGGCGGGTGAGGCACGTCCCACACCGGCTCCAGCGCCTCGAGCCCCTTGTTCGCGGCCCACCAGTTGGTGGCGACGCAGGCCACCCATCCCGGAGCGTCGAGCGCTCCGAACACGCCCGGCACCTTCAGCCCCTCTTCCTTTTTCCAGCGGGCGAGCCGGCTGTCCTCGGTCGGCCCCGCCCGAACCGACGCGTAGACCATGTCCGCAAGCCTGATGTCGCCCGCGAACGGCGCCGAGCCGTCGACCTTGGAAGGCAGGTCGAGCCTCGGCAGCGGCTGGCCCGCAAGCCGGTTGTCGATCCCGGCGCGGATCGGCAGATAGTCGGGCAGTTCCTCCGCCGCCGCCGCTTCGGCAAGCTCGGCGAAGCTGAGCCTGCGCGCGCCGTCGGTGACGAATCCGGCCGCCGTGTCGAGAGTCTCCCAGCCCGTCTCCCAGCGCCGCGCCGCCGCCCTCATCAGCAGCGCCCGGGCGCCCGCCCCGGCCTCGCGCAGCGGCTTCTCGAAAGCCCGCACCGACGTCGATGCCGCGGTCAGCATCGCCGATTCGCCGCCCTCGAACTGCCCGGCCCGCCAACGCCGGGCGCCGCCGGCGAACGAGCCGTCATCCTCGCCCTCGGCGAGCAGCCGGTTGGCGTAAAGCGGGCCGATCGGCGCCGGCTCGACGCCCACGGTGCGCCAGTCCGCCCCCAGCTCGTCGGCGAGGATCTGGGCGAGCGCCGTCCAGCTCCCCTGCCCAAGCTCAGCCTGCGGCACTGCGACCAGCACCCGTCCGTCGTTGCCGATCTTGAGGAAGGCGTTGAACGCCTGCTCGCCTTCGCCGGCGCGAAGATTGTGCTCGAAGGAGCGCGGCCAGAGCGCCCAGGCGAGGAGGAGCCCGGCCCCCGCGCCCCCGCCGACGAGCAGGGTCCGCCGGCTGATCCCCTTCGTCTCACCGCCACGCGCCATTGGGGGCTGATAGAGGGGGAGGGAGCGAGCGGCTAGGCCCCACCGTCACCCCAGCGAGGGCTGGGGTCCATGCGGAATCCGGCCGGGTTCGGCGCCGGCATGGATGAAAGCCTGCGCCGGCATGACGTCAGCCAACCTCGCTCGAATATCTCTCCCGAAGAGTCTTCTTGTCGATCTTGCCGGTGCCCAGCTTGGGCAGCGGTTCGTCGTGGACCCAGATGAACTGCGGGATTTTGTAGAGTGCGATCCGGCCGTCGAGAAAGGCGCGCAGCTCCTCCGAGTCGAAACCCTGCTCCTCCTCGCAATAGACGACCGCCGCCGGCACCTCGCCGAGCCTCTCGTCCGGCACTCCGAACACCGAGCATTCCGACACGGCGGCGTGCGAATAGATCGCCGCCTCGACCTCCTGGCAGCTGATATTCTCGCCGCCGCGGATGATGATGTCCTTCTTGCGGTCGACGATGAACAGATAGTCTTCCTCGTCGAGATAGCCGATGTCGCCGGTCTTGAGGTAGCCGTCGGCGGTGAACGCCGCCGCCGTCGAAGCGGGGTCGTTCCAATAGCCGCGGAAATTTGCGGCCGAGCGGATGGCGATCTCGCCCGCCTCGCCGGTGGGCAGGTGGCGGTCGCCCTCGCCCAATATGGCGAGCTCCACGGTCGGCCTGTGCGGCCGCCCGGTCGAGGCGGGCTTGTCGGCGTAATTCTGCCAGAAATTGCCGCAGCCGACCGCGTTGGTCTCGGTGAGGCCGTAGCCCAGGGCCGGCTGAGCGCCTTTGAAGCTCTCCTGAAGCCTCTTGACGTGGGCCACCGGCCGGGGCGCCCCGCCCGCGGCGATGTCGGTCAGCGAGGAGAGGTTGTATTTCTCGCGGTCGGGATGCTGCATCAGCTCCAGGCTCATGGTCGGAACACCAACGAAATAGGTGACCGTCTCCTGCTCGATCAACTTCAGCGCCTCGCCCGCATCCCATTTCGCCATCAGCACCATGCCCCGGCCGATGACGAAGCTGTTCAGCATCACCGGCACTTCGCCGGTGACGTGGAACAGCGGCACGTTGACCAGGGTCCGGGGCGGGTTCGCGGGACCGCGGCCCTCGCTCTCCATGATCCCGAGCAAGGCGAGCAGGCTGATCGAATAGGTGTAGATGCCGGTGGTGACGGCTCGGTGGCTTGAGACCGCGCCCTTGGCGGCGCCGGTCGAGCCCGACGTGAACAGGATGGTGGCGTCGTCCTCGGGCGCCACCTGCGGCAGATCGGCCTCGCCGCGCCCGAGCAGCGGCGCGAGCGCCGCGGCGACCGATCTCTCGACCGGAAGCACCACGCTGGCGATGCCGAGGCCGGTCGCCTCGAGCCGCTTCGCCCGCGGAGCGTCGCACAGGACGAGGCAGGGCGCCGTGAGCTCGAGGCCGTGGCGAAGCTCGTCCGCCTGCCACCAGCCGTTGACCAGGGTGGCGACTCCGCCCGCCTTCAGCACCGCCATGTAGGTCACGATCCAGGAGGGGCAGTTGCGCATCGCGATCGCCACCCGGGCGCCCTTGCCCACCCCCCAGCCGCCGGCCAGCGCCCGCGCCAGGCGGGTCGCGGCCTCGTTCAGCTCGCCGAACGTCAGCCGCTCGCCCTCGGCGATGACTGCGACCGTCGCCGAATGGAGCGCGCAGAAGGCGTCGAACATTCCGGGCAGGGTAGGAGGCAGGTTGGCGACGATCTTGCGCCCCTCGGCATCCTCGCCGATCTGGATTCGGCCGCCAGGGCCCGTCACCTGCGCAAGCACCGCGTCGAACTTGCGGTCCAGCTCGCTCGGCATGCCACTCTCCCTTTCAGTTTCTTCTTGCCCCTCCTATTAGGGCCTGGAGCGGGAGGGGGAAGCCTTTGATCGAACCATTACTGACAAGTGTGTCGATGGCGGTCGGCGAACATGTGCGGTTCACCGACCTCGGGCTGAGCCCGACCCTGTTCGACTGGCCGTTCCCGCTGCGCTGGTATTCGCTCGGCTACCTCGCCGGAATCCTCGTCGGCTGGTGGTATCTGATGAAGCTGGTCGACCGGCCCGGAGCGCCGATGGCCCGGCGCCACGCCGACGACATGGTCTTCTACGCGACGCTCGGAATCATCCTCGGCGGCCGGCTCGGCTACGTGCTCTTCTACAGGCCCGATTTCTACTTCGAGAATCCGGTCCAGATCCTGCGCCTGTGGGACGGCGGCATGTCGTTTCATGGCGGCGTCATCGGCACCACGCTCGGCATCCTGTGGCTGGCGCGCAAGCACAAGCTCGAGTGGCTGCGGGTCCACGATTACGTCGCGTGCTGCGCGCCATTCGGAATCTTCCTCGTACGGCTGGCCAACTTCGTGAACGGCGAACTTTGGGGACGGCCCACGGATGTGCCCTGGGCGATCATCTTCCCAACCGGCGGCGAGGTTCCGCGCCACCCGAGCCAGCTCTACGAAGCCGGCCTCGAAGGCATCCTCCTCTTCCTCATCCTCTGGTTCCTGTTCTGGAAGACCGACGCCCGCTACCAGCCGGGCAAGCTGGTCGGCGCCTTCCTGCTCGTCTACGGCCTCAGCCGCTTCCTCGTCGAGTTCGTGCGCCAGCCGGACCAGGGCCTCGAGAACCTGCCCTGGGGCCTCACCATGGGCCAGACCCTGACCATTCCGATGGTGATCGGCGGCGCCTGGCTGATCGCGACGGCGAAGGGGCGCCGGCAGAGGGTGGAGCCGGTGGCGGGGACTGAGAGCGTGGCCTGAAATGCCCTCACCCTCCCAAGCCTGGCGGCTTGGGCCCCTCCCTCTCCCCTGCACGGAGAGGGGTTTTCGCCGCCGATCTTCCCCCTCTCCCTCTAGGGGAGAGGGAGGGGCCCGCCGCGAAGCGGTGGGAGGGTGAGGGCCCGATGTCCCTCGCCGACCGCCTCCGCCGCCTGATCGCCGCGCAGGGCCCGATCCCGGTTTCCGACTACATGGCGCTCGCCAACGCTCATTATTACGCCACCCGCGACCCGCTCGGCGCCGCCGGCGACTTCACCACCGCGCCCGAGATCAGCCAGATGTTCGGGGAGCTGATCGGACTCGCCCTGGCGGACGTCTGGGACCGCGCCGGCCGACCCGAAGGCGCGCTCTACGTCGAGCTGGGTCCGGGCCGAGGAACCCTCGCCGCCGA
>DATHBY010000440.1:0-2487 GCA_035295885.1 Allosphingosinicella sp. | reverse complement strand
AGCCTGCGCCTGCCCGGGACGCCGCTGCTGGATTGCTTCGTCGCCGCGCTCCTCGCAAAACGAACTAGGCTTTGTCTGCCGAAGCGGAATCGTCACCCCGGACTTGATCCGGGGTCCACCTTTTTCTCGATCCCGGTGGAGGAAAAAGATGGATGCCGGATCAAGCCCGGCATGACGAATGCCTCGCTTCCATCACAATAGGACAAACTCCAGGAAGGCGGTGCCGCGCAAATCGCGAGGCACAGATGCAGAAATGCCGCCGCGGGTCAGGCGGCGGTCACTTCGAAGCCGCGAAGCGACTTAGGACGGGTTGGTGATGGCGTCAGCGGCGGGGCCGGAGGAATCCTCCGCGCTGCCGGCTGCAAGCTGCTGAACCGCCGGGCGGATCCACTCGCGCTGGCCCGCGGTTCCCTCGGTGGCCACTTCAAGATTCTTACGCGAAACGGTCATTGTGTCACCCTGTCACTATCTGAGAAACGCATCGGTACCGGCAACGGCCGGGGCTGTCAAACCGTTCAAGCGCAAACAAATCCCCGTCTGCGAGGTTGCGCCTTAGCCCCCCGCGCCCCTAAGGGGGCGGCTACACGCATAAGGAGGCCATGGTGGGCGAGGATCTGCTGGTAAAGCGGCGCGGCGAGATGATCGAGACGGAGGTCGACGGGGAGCTGGTGGCGCTCCATATCGACAACGGCACCTGCTACGGATTCAACAGCACTGCCACCCGGATCTGGGCGATGATCGAGCAGCCGAAGCTCGTCTCCGAGCTGACCGAGGGGCTGATGCGCGAGTTCGACGTGGACGCCGCCACCTGCCAAGCGCAGCTCAAGCAGCTGCTGGACGAGCTTGCCGCCGACGGTCTGGTTGAAATCCGGCCTGCATGACCGCGATCGCGGGCTATTGGAGCCTCGATCAGCGCCCCGACGCCGCCGCGCAATGCGAGCGGATGCTCAGATCGCTGCAAATCTACGGCCCTCAGACCCCCGCCATGGCGAGCGACGGGGCGATCGCGCTCGGCCAGCGGCTGTTCGGGCTGCTTCCGGAGGAGCGGCGCAGGCAGCGGGTGGCCGCCGGCGCCGGCGGAGCGACCCGTCTCGTCGCCGACGCCCGCCTCGATAACCGCGAGGAGCTGTGCGATGCCCTCGATATCCCCGCCGGCGAGGGCCGGGGACTGGCCGATCCGGAGATCATGCTGCGCGCGCTCGAGCGGTGGGACGAAGCGGCGGTCGAGCGCCTGCAGGGGGACTTCGCCTTCGCCTTCTGGGATTCGCGTCGGCAGCGCCTGCTGCTGGCCCGAGACTTCATGGGTCAGCAGCCGCTATATTATGCCCGCCGGGACGGCTTCTTCGCCTTCGCCTCGATGGCCAAGGGCCTTCACGCCTTGCCCGAGATCCCGTCGGCCCCCAATCGCGAGGCGGTGGCGAGCTTCCTCGCCCTCATACCGGAGGACGGATCCGAGACCTTCTTCCGAGGCGTCGAAAAGGTGCGCGCCGGCGAGATCGTCGCCGTCACCCGAGAGGGCCTGCGCGCGGCCCTATGGTGGAAGCCGGAGCTCGAGCCGCTCAGGCTGAAGCGGACGGAGGATTATGCCGAGGCGCTTCGCGAGCATTTGGACCGCGCCGTCGCCGCTCGCCTGCGCGGCGCCGGCTCCGCGGTCGCCGCCCATCTGAGCGGCGGGCTGGACAGCGGCGCCGTCGCCTCGACGGCGGCTCGGCTGATGGCGGACAGGGGCGGCCGGGTTACCGCCTTCACCGGAGTCCCGCGCGAGGGCTATGATACGAGCGGCATCCCGAACGCCTTCGCCGACGAAGGGCCATACGCGGCCAAGGTCGCCGCCATGTACCCCAATATGGACCATGTCCTCGTCCGTAACGGGGGTTCCCCCTTCGCCGATCTCGATCGCCTCTTCTTCGTCTACGAGCGGCCCGTCCTCAACCTGTGCAACGGGGTGTGGATGCACCGGATCATGGATGTCGCCCGGGACCGAGGGCATCGTGTCCTGCTCAGCGGCGCCCGCGGCAACATGAGCTTCAGCTATGACGGAATGCCGCTTCTCACCCAGCTCCTGTCGAGCGGCCGGCTGCTGAGGCTGGCTCGGGAATCCCTTGCGCTGGTGCGCAACGGCACCCGCGTCGGAACGGTGGCGGCGCAGGCGCTCGGGCCCTTCCTTCCGGTGCCTCTGTGGCAGGCGATCAGCCGCCTTCGCGGCAAGGGCCGCAGGCTGACCGACTATACCGCGATCAGCCCTGAAGCGGCCGAATCCTTCCGAATCGCGGAGCGTGCCGCCGAGCGGGGTCTGGACTTCAGCTACCGGCCGCGGCGCGATCCGCTCGAGACGCGGCTATGGTCGCTTCGGCGGGTGGACACCGGCAATTACAACAAGGGCTACCTCGCCGGATGGGGAGTCGACGTGCGCGACCCGACGGCCGATCGCCGGCTCGTCGAATTCTGCCTCGCGGTGCCGCCCGATCAATATCTGCGCGGCGGGAT
>DATHBY010000439.1:0-2868 GCA_035295885.1 Allosphingosinicella sp. | reverse complement strand
ATTGAGAAAAAGGTGGACCCCGGATCAAGTCCGGGGTGACGATTCTGCTTCAGCAGGACAAAGTCTAAGGGGCCGCGGCGGCGAAGCCGCAACGAACTTTCTCGATTTGGGAAATGAAGGCACCGCGCGCCGATCCGGTCCGGACCCTCTGTGCCTTCGTGATCTCGGGGCGAACCGACCTTCCTGCGATAGCTGGACAAGGTCCCGGCGTTCCAACATGATCGCCGAGTCCAGCGTCCTCCCCCGGGAAGCCGCCCAGCTTGAGGATGTGACGCAATGAAGCCGCTCGCCATCGCCATCGCCGCCCTGCTCGCCGTCCAGCCCTACGCGGGGGAAGCGCAGACCGCCCAGGCGGCGCCGAGCGAGGCGCTCGTCGAGCGGTTCGTAGCGTCCCTTCCCGACCAGGAGGAGATCCACGCGGCCCCCACCGAGATCGATGCCGCGGAGCTGAACCGCCTCCTGGCGCTCAACCCGGGCAAGGAGGCGCAGCTGCGCTCGATCCTCAAGGCGAACCTGGCCTGCACCGGCCCGGCCGTCACCGCAGGCACGCTCCGGATGCTCCGCACCGTCGCCCGCGCGCTCGGCACCGAGCGGCTGCAGAAGCTGGTCAGCTTCTACGAGGGCCCGGACTATGCGGCCTTCAAGGCGCTCGGCCTGCGGATGGAGAGCGCGGCGGTCCCGGTCGCCGAGGACAAGGCGGCTATGGCGAAGCTGATGGCGGCCTATCCGCTCCAGGCCTTTCTCGACCACATGAACCGGGCCGGCGACATCATCGCCGCCGACCAGGGCTTCATGACCGCGGCGATGAACTGCGCCTCCCAGCAGGTCGACGCTCTGACGGCCGCGGGGCTGAGGGCGAACTAGACTTTGTCCTGCCGAAGCAGAATCGTCACCCCGGACTTGATCCGGGGTCCACCTTTTTCGCAAGCCCAGTGGAGCAAGAAGGTGGATGCCGGATCAAGTCCGGCATGACGAATGCCTCGCTTCCATCACAATAGGACAAACTCTAGCTTCAATTCCTATCCCCAAGCCGGGGGGAGGATTTCAGAGGGGCCTCGGCACCTTCGGAACGCCCGGCGCGCATTCCAGGGCCACACGGTCCCATCGGCCGAGATCCGCTGCGGCGACGTAAGTTCTTTCGAGGAAGGCCAGCAGCGCCGAATCCGGGTCGCCGGCCGAGCGCACCGCCTCATAGGGGAGGACGAACTCCCCCAGAGTGGCCGCAGCGGGACGCGGCGGACGACAGCCCCGTCGACGAAGGTGAATTCATGGTCGGTCAGGTCCAGCCCCAGCTCGACCGGCCCGCCCGCGCCGTAGAGCGGCTCGGTGCGAAGGCCGCTCGGATGGACGTGCAGGGTGACGTGCCAGCCATGGTTGCGCCACGGCAGCAAGGCGACCGCCGCCTTGCCGAGGATCTGGCTGTAGAGATGGAGCGCGGCGATGGTGGGGCCGTCGCGGGCTTCGCTGAGCTGGGGCCAGGGCATGACGGGAGTTTGTCGGCTCCGCAAGGTCTGGGGAAGCCCTGCCGTCGTGCCCATTTCGGGGAGCGCGGCGGAGGCGACCAGGCTGCGTTGAGTTCCAATGACTTTCCGGAGAGGCGGGAGGAAGGCGCTACGCGCATTTTTCGCGCCCCCTCTTCGTGCCTTTGTGATCTTTGTGCGAACCCGTTTTGTCTGCGAGGCCGCGCGGAATGGCCGGAAAGAATCAAACCGGTGCCAGGCACCGATTACGGCGGCGCCGCTCGGCCCTGGATCCTGAAACAAGTTCGGGATGACGACCCGGTGGGTTCAAAGGGCGGGAAATTTTCTCTAGAGCCCCCGGCCATGGCCGATCTCGACCAACTTTCCGGCGACCTGCTCGCCCGCATCTCCGCCGCGCCCGATCTCTCCGCGATCGAGGCGGAGCGTGTCGCCGCGCTCGGCAAGCAGGGGGCAATCACCCACCTGCTCAAGTCTCTTGGCGGCATGACGCCGGAGCAGAGGCAGGCGGAAGGGCCGCGCATCCACGGCCTCAGGGAGCGGGTCACCGAAGCCATCGCCGAGCGCAAGGCGGCGCTGGAGGCGGAGGCGCTGGAGCGGCGGCTGGCCACCGAGGGGCTCGACATGACTCTGCCGGTGGCGCCGGCGGCCCAGGGAAGCGTCCATCCGGTCAGCCAGGTGATGGACGAGCTCGCCGAGATTTTCGCCGACATGGGCTTCTCGGTCGCCACCGGCCCCGAGATCGAGGACGACTGGCACAATTTCACCGCATTGAACTTCCCGCCCGACCATCCGGCGCGGGCGATGCACGACACTTTCTACCTGCGGCCGCAGGAAGGCGCCCGCGAGCCCATGCTGCTTCGCACCCACACCTCGCCGGTGCAGATCCGGGCGATGATGGACCGGAAGCCGCCCATCTACATCATCGCTCCGGGGCGGACCTACCGATCGGACAGCGACGCCACCCACACGCCGATGTTTCACCAGGTGGAGGGCCTCGTCATCGACCGCGGAATCCATCTCGGCCATCTCAAATGGACGCTGGAGACCTTCCTCAAGGCCTTCTTCGAGCGCGAGGACATCGTGCTTCGGCTCCGGCCCTCCTATTTCCCGTTCACCGAGCCTTCGGCCGAGGTCGACGTCGGCTATACCCGGGTGAAGGGGCGGCGGGTGCTCGGCGGCACCGAAGGGTGGATGGAGCTGCTCGGCTCCGGAATGGTCCACCCGCGGGTGATCGCCAATTGCGGGCTCGATCCGGACGAGTGGCAGGGCTTCGCCTTCGGCTGCGGGATCGACCGGGTGGCCATGCTCAAATACGGGATGGACGACCTGCGGGCCTTCTTCGGCGGCGATTTGCGGTGGCTGAGGCATTACGGCTTCGCCGCGCTCG
>DATHBY010000438.1:0-3005 GCA_035295885.1 Allosphingosinicella sp. | reverse complement strand
GCCGGGAGCGATCTGGTCGCGATCAAGACTTCAGCGCAAAAGCTTGCCGGAGACGTCTACGCGATCACCGGCGAGAAATGCTATATCACGGCAGGAATGCACGATCTGACGGAGAACACCGTTCACATCGTGCTCGCTCGCACGCGGGGCGCCGCATCGGGGCCCCTTTCGCTCTCCTGTTTCCTGGTCCCCCGCTTCTGGCCGAACGAGGACGGGTCGCTCAGCCCCAACGGCGTCCATTGCACCCGCGTCGCGGACAAGATGGGGCTGAACGGCTGTGCCAATACGCATCTGCGCTTCGGCGAACGCGAGCAGACTCGCGGCTTTCTTCTCGGCGGCAAGGAGAATGTGGCGCTCCTGCAGATGGCCCACATGATGCGGCTGGCACGGATCGGAACCGGCCAGATCGCGCTGGCAATGGCATCCAGCGCCTATCTCCATGCGCTCGACTATGCGCGACGGCGTGTGCAGGGCGCCCGGTTCGACGAAGCCAGCAATCCGCGCGCGCGCCGAGTGCCGATCATCGAGCATCCCGACGTCCAGCGAATGCTCCTCGACATGAAATCGCGGGTCGAAGGCAGCCGTATCCTCCTCGGCAGGATCGCCGCCAGCGGGCTGCGGATGCATCAACTTGCACTTGCCGGGGCCGGCCAAGAGGAGATTTCGCGGATCGAGCGGCTGTCGATGGTGCTCGCGCCAGTCGCCAAGGCCCACATCTCCGACGAGGGATGGCGCACCATTTCGCAGGCGCTCCAGGTGCACGGCGCCGTCGGCTACTTCCGCGAGCGGCCGATCGAGCAATATCTGCGCGATGCCCGCATTCTCTCGATCTGGGAGGGAACCAACTACATTCAGGCTCAGGACCTGGTCCGCGACAAGCTCCGCTTCGGACGGGAGTCGTTGCTTTTCACCGACCTCAGCGAGGAGATCCGGCGGGTGATCGAAAGGGCGCGCGGCGATTGCGGTCTGGCGGCCGAGGCCGACTCGCTGGAGAACGGGCTCGATGGCCTCGCCGCCTGCCTTGACACGGTCGCGGACCGTGCCGCCGCGCAGGACTTCCTGCCGATCGCGCAATTCTGCACGAGAGTGTTAAACCTGTTCGGAGCGGTGACGATGGCCTGGGGCCTGGTCGAGGCCGCCTGCATCGCCGCCGACGCGCTGAAGCGAGACTGCGGGAGCGATGAGGCCTTCTATCGGGGGAAGATCCTGTCTGCCCGCTTCTACCTGCACAACGCGCTCGCCGAGGCGGTGGCGACGGTGCCGCTGATCAGGAACATGGCGTTCGCCTACACGGCGATGGACACGAAAGAGTTCGGCTCCACGGATATTGCGCTGGGGGGAGCCGGGGCAATCGGCTGAACCGAAGGTCCAGGGTGCCGCGAGAGGGCCAGGCATGGAAACGATCGCTACATTTTTGGACCGTGCGGCAGCGTTGAGGCCGGAGAGACCGGCGCTCATTCATGGCGCCACTCGAATCTCCTTCGGAGACCTTGCAAATCGGGTGGACGGCCTCGCCGCGAACTTCCAGAGCCGGGGTCTGCCGCCTCTCGCCCGAGTCGCGGTTTACCGGGAAAAATCGATCGACATGGTCGTCGCAGCGCTCGCGGCCATGAAGGCGGGCCTGATCGCGGTTCCGATCAACCCCAAGCTGAAGCTCGCCCAAGTGCTCCACATCGTGTCCGATTGCGAGCCGAGCCTGTTCTTCACCACTGCGCATCGCGCGGGAACGGTCGGCCCCCAACTGCCGCCGGCCACGGCGCTGCTGACGGACGCCGTGGCGAATGACGAAGCAAGCTCCCTGGACCGGGTTCTGAGGTCTATAGTCGACGCGGATCCGGCGATCATCTTCTACACGTCGGGCTCGACAGGGCAGCCCAAGGGCGTCGTTGCCTCGCACCGCAACCTCGTCGCCGGCGCGACATCGGTCAACGCTTACCTGGGCACCCACTCCGACGACGTGATCATGGCCGTCCTGCCGCTCAGTTTCGACGCAGGTTTCAGCCAGATCACCACCGGATTGCATGCGGGATGCTGCGTCGTGCTTCACGAATATCTTAGGCCCCTCGAGTTGATCAAGCTGTGCGCAGAGCACCGGGTGACGTCCATGACGGCGATTCCACCCCTCTGGGTGCAGCTTGCCGAGGCTGCCTGGCCGACGGAGGCCGCCGAGTCCCTGCGCCTGTTCGCGAACACGGGCGGGCATATGCCGACCCCGCTGCTGCAAAAGCTGCGCAGCCTGTTCCCCCGGGCGACGCCCTTTCTGATGTACGGGCTGACCGAGGCGTTCCGCTCTACCTATCTGGATCCGCGCGAGGTCGATATCCGGCCGAATTCGATCGGGAAGGCCATTCCGAATGCCGAGGTGCTGGTCCTTCGGGAAGACGGCAGCGAGTGCGCCCCGAACGAGCCGGGCGAGCTCGTCCACCGCGGGGCGCACGTCTGTCTCGGCTACTGGCGTGATGCGTGCCGCACCGCCGAGAAATTCCGACCGCGATCGGTTTTCGAGGGCGCGTTCCCGCAGCCGACGGTGTGGTCGGGAGACATCGTCACCCGGGACGAGGAGGGGTTCCTCTACTTCGTCTCGCGGCGGGACGAAATGATCAAGACATCCGGCTATAGAGTAAGCCCCAGCGAGATCGAGCAGGCCATCCTCGGCCTCGACGGGATTTCGGAAGCGGTCGTCTTCGGCGTTCCCGATCCGACGCTCGGGCAGCGGATCGTGGGAGTCGTGCGGCAATCGGAGCTGGTCGAGGCGGATCTGGCCGCGCACCTTCGCCGGGTCCTGCCCGCTTACATGGTCCCGGAAATCGTCGCGATCGGAGCGCTGCCGCGCAATCCCAACGGAAAGCTCGACCGGCCGCGGATCAAGGCCGACTATGTCGGCGGCCTGGTCGCCGACTATGTCGACGGCCTAGTCGCCGAGACGACCGAGCCACTGCCCCGGATCGCGGCCGGCGGACGAGCCTGACATGCTCGCCCGCGGCCGCGGGACCGAGACGTCCCCG
>DATHBY010000437.1:0-10763 GCA_035295885.1 Allosphingosinicella sp. | reverse complement strand
CGGCAAAGTGAGAATCACGAAAGCGGTCAACGCGGTGACCTTGATAGCGACCAGCACCGCGTTGAACTTGGCGCTCTCGTTGGTGCCGATCATCAGCAGCCAGGTCATCAGCAACGCGATGACCGCGGCGGGAAGGTTTATGAAGCCGCCCGGCTGGCCGCCCAGAGCGAGCGGCCCCGCCTTGAGGGCGGCGGGCAATTCTATCCCCCACGATCGGGCCATGACCGTATCGGTGAAATAGTTGGACCAGCCGACCGAGACGGCTGAGGCGCCGACGGCATATTCGAGCAGAAGCGCCCAGCCGACCGTCCAGGCGAGGAATTCGCCCATCACCGTATAGCTGTAGGTGTAGGCGGAGCCGGCGACCGGGACCATCGAGGCGATCTCGGAATAGCAGAGGGCGGCGACGACGCAGACGGCGCCGGCGATGATGAAGGAGATGGTGAGGCCGGGCCCGGCCTTCTGGGCTCCAACGGCGGTCAGGACGAAGATGCCGGTGCCGATGATGCAGCCGACGCCGAAGAGGGTGAGCTGCAGCGCGCCCAAAGAGCGGTGAAGCGACTTCTTTTCGGCGGTGGCAAGGATGGCGTCGAGAGGCTTAACGCGCCCGAAAATCATATCCGTCCCCTTGTCTTCGTCGCCGGCTCTCCGGCCGGCCTGCCTGATTTGGCCGGGAACCTAGCCATTAATCCCGGCAGCGCAAAGCCATAATGAGTCAGCGAGCCAGCATCGGCCCGAGCGGCCTTCCGCCGAAGATATGTACGTGGAGGTGCGGCACTTCCTGGCCCGAGTTGATGCTGGCATTGGCGAGCAGGCGGTAGCCGGGCTCGACCAGCCCCTGGTCCCGCGCCACCGTGCCGACGGCGCGGACGAAGCCGGCTATCTCCTCGGCGGACGCGCGCTCCGAGAAATCGTCCCACGAGACATAAGGCCCCTTGGGCATGACGAGGATGTGAACCGGAGCGGCCGGGTTGATGTCGTGGAAGGCGAGCGCGTGGTCATCTTCATAGACCGCCTTCGAAGGGATTTCGCCGCGAAGGATTCGGGCGAATATGTTGCTGTCGTCATAGGGCTTCGTGGCGTCGACCGGCATCCTTATGCCTCCTTGTCCTGCGCCCGGCCTCCAACATGGGTTGGAGTCAAAGGCAAGCGGCTTGACCCGCGCCCGCGCCTCGCTACCACGTGACGCATGCAAGCCGAGCCGCCCGACAGCCTGATTCCCTACGACGAGATCGTGCAGGAGGCCTTGCGCGCGGTGGTCGGGCGGGTGCTGGGCGAGGTCGAGACCACCGGGCGGCTGCCGGGCGAGCATCATTTCTACATCACCTTCAAGACCGGCGCCTCCGGAGTCGATATCCCGAGGCACCTGTCCGAGCGCTTCCCCGACGAGATGACGATCGTCATCCAGAACCGCTTCTGGGACCTGAAGGTCGGCGAGGACGGCTTCGAGGTCGGCCTGAGCTTCAACCAGGCGCCGGCGCGGCTGGTCATCCCTTTCTCGGCGATCACCGGCTTTGTCGACCCGGCCGTCAATTTCGCCCTCCAGTTCCAGGCCCAGGCCGAGGAGGGCGGGCTGCAGTCGCACGAAGCGGCCGAGAACGACCCGCCCGCCGCCGAGCCCGTCGAGGACGGGTCGAACGTGGTCTCGGTGGATTTCAGCCGGAAGAAATAGCGTCGCCCCAGCGAAAGACTGGGGCCCCAGGGAAAGTCCGCATCGGTGCATTTTCTCGCTGGGACCCCGGCCTTCGCTGGGGTGACGGGGTCGATCCAGGCCGCTAAGGGGCCCCCATGATCTCCACCGCCACCGCCCGCACCGAAACCGACAGCTTCGGGCCGATCGACGTCCCCGGCGACGCTTATTGGGGCGCCCAGACCCAGCGCTCGATCCAGAACTTCCCGTTCGGGCCGCGCGAGACGATGCCGGTCGAGATCGTCCATGCTTTGGGCTTCGTCAAGCAGGCGGCGGCGCGGGTGAACGCGCGCGGCGGCGGGCTCGACGCGGAGCTCGCCGAGGCCATCCAGCAGGCCGCGGGCGAGGTCGCGAGCGGGATGCACGACGACCAGTTCCCGCTGGTCATCTGGCAGACCGGCTCCGGCACCCAGTCCAACATGAACGCCAACGAGGTGATCGCCGGCCGGGCCAACGAGATCCTGACCGGCAACCGCGGCGGCAAGAGCCCCGTCCATCCCAACGACCATGTCAACAAGGGCCAGTCCTCGAACGACAGCTTCCCGACCGCGATGCACATCGCTGCGGCAAGGGCGGTCGAGGCCCGGCTGGTCCCGGCGCTCCAGGGAATGCACCGGCGCCTCGCCGCCCAGGCGGCGGCCTGGGACCGGATCGTCAAGATCGGCCGCACCCATCTCCAGGATGCGACCCCGCTGACGCTCGGCCAGGAATTTTCGGGCTATGCGGCTCAGGTCGAGGCGGGGATCGAGCGGCTTCGCGGAGTGATGCCGCGGGTGCTCCAGCTCGCCCAGGGCGGTACCGCCGTCGGCACCGGCCTCAACGCGCCCGAGGGCTTCGCCGACGCCTTCGCCGCGGAAGTGGCGAAGCTCACCAAGCTTCGCTTCACGAGCGCGCCCAACAAGTTCGACGCGCTCGCGGCGCACGACACTTTGGTCGAGCTTTCGGGCGTGCTCAACGTGATCGCGGTGTCGCTCACCAAGATCGCCAACGACATCCGACTGATGGGCTCGGGGCCCCGCTGCGGGCTGGGCGAGCTCAAGCTGCCGGAGAACGAGCCCGGCAGCTCGATCATGCCGGGCAAGGTCAACCCGACCCAGGCCGAGATGCTGACCATGGTGGCTGCCCAGGTGATGGGCAATCACGTCGCAGTGACTGTGGGCGGGCTTCAGGGGCATCTCGAGCTCAACGTGTTCAAGCCGGTCATCGCCGCCAACGTGCTTCGCTCGATCGACCTGCTCGCCATCGGCATGGAAAGCTTCACCGAGCGCACGCTCGACGGCCTCGAGCCGGACGAAACCCGGATCACGGAGCTGATGAACCGCTCGCTGATGCTGGTGACGGCGCTTGCGCCCGAGATCGGCTACGACAATGCCGCAGCCATCGCCAAGCATGCCCACAAGAGCGGGCAGACCCTCAAGGAGGCGGGGCTGGAGCTCGGGCTGGTCGACGAGGAGACGTTCGACCGGGTGGTGAAGCCGGAGGCGATGCTCGGCCGCTGAGCCTCAGTCGCCCGGCACGGCCTCCGCCGAAGGCAGGGGCGCCTCGACCGTGCAGCTTATCCCTTCGGGCAGGAAGTCGATTCGGGCGGAGCCGCCGAGCTCGGCCGCGAGCGCCCGCTCGATCATTCGAGTGCCGAAGCCGCGGCGAGTCGGCAGTGCCACCGGCGGCCCGCCTTCCTCTTGCCAGACGAGGCGAAGCCGGCTCTCCCCGCCCGAGCTGTCGACGCCCCATTCGACCCTCACCCTGCCGCCGTCGTTGGAGAAGGCCCCGTATTTGACCGCGTTGGTGCAGAGCTCGTGCACGGCCATGGCGAGGGAAACCGCGGTCCTGGGCTGCACGCGCAGCTCCGGCCCGGTGACGGTCAGCCGGTCTCGGGAGGCACCGCAACCGAGGCCCGCCTTCTCGATGACCTCCCGAAGCGAGGCCGACTGCCAGTTCTGGCTAGTCAGCAGGTCGTGAGCCGCGGCGAGGGCTGCGAGCCGGTTCTCGAAGGCCCGGCGCGCGCCCTCTATGTCTTCCCCCCGAAGCGTCTGCGCGGCGATGCTTTGGACCACGGCCAGGGTGTTCTTCACCCGGTGGTTGAGCTCGTTGACGAGCAGCCGCAGATGCTCCTCCGTCCGGCGGCGCTCGAGCACCCGTCCGACCTGCTCGCCCAAAGTCCTAACCGTCAGCATCAGGTCGGGATCGGGCCGGGAGGCGTTGCGGCTGAAGAATTCGAGCACCGCCACGACCCTGCCCTCGCTCTTGATCGGAAAGCCGAAGGCGGCTGCCAGTCCAAGCCCCTTGCGCAGGAAGGCGGGATGGCTCTCCGGTTCGGAGATCCAGATCGGCTCGCCGCTCTCGAGAATGAGCCCCGGCAGACCGACGCCGGGCGTGAAGCGCAACTGCCGAGTTCGCGACGCGAGTAGCGCCGCGACGCCCGGCACCTCCTCGTGCCACACCGAAGTCGAAACCAGCTCCGCCTTGCCCTGCCCCATGACGAGGGCGTGCCCTGCGGGCCAGCCGGTAAGCTCGCAGATCGCCTTGAGGCACGCGCGCAGAGCTTCGTCGAACGAAGGCGTTTCCGCGGCGATGCGGGTGACGTTGAAGAGCAGCTCGGTCTCGGTCGCCTGCCGGCGCAGCCGGGCCTCCGCCTCCCGCCGCTCGCTGATGTCGCGCAGGAATCCGAGAAACAAAGCCTCGTCGGAATGACCGGCGAGGGTGATCGAAAGCTCGACCGGAAATTCGCGGCCGCTCTTGTCGAGCGCCGTGATTTCGATGCGGCGTCCGAGCACCCGCTCCTGCGCGGTCGCGTTATAGCGGACAAGGCCGTCGCAATGCGCCTCGCGATGCTGCTGGGGAATGATGAGGTCCGACATCAGGCGCCCGACGGCCTCGCTGCCCGTCCAGCCGAAGGTCCGCTCGGCCACTTCGTTCCAGCCGGCGACGACACCTTCGCGAGTCATCACCACGACCGCGTCCAAGGCCGTATCCAGCACCGGGCGAAGTGTCTCAATTGCCGAGGTTTTCGATCGATCGAAATGCACCGTTAGGCGTTAGAGCCGAAACGTTTCGGGGTCGATAGCCGATTCAGCGGCCTTGCTTAGCGGAAGCGGTAGTTCAGCCGGACCCCGATCGTGTCGAGGCCGGGATTTTGCGGGCTGAACAGCTGGGCGTGGCTGAGATGGACCCAGCTCGCCTCGACCGAGACCCGGTCCGTGATTCGGGCGCCGAGGCCGATTTCCGGAGCGAACAGGATCCGGGAGCCGAAATCGATGCGGTCGTCGCCGGGGACGACGCGGCCGGGACCGGTGTGGACGGCGAGTCCGATTCCGGGGCGAAGGTAGACCCGCCCTCCGATCTTCCAGGAGATTCCTGCCGCGGCGAAATGGCTGTTGCCGGCGCTGTTGAGCGAGACGTAGGCGTGGGGCTGCGGGCCGCCCGCGGAGCGCAGGAAGCCGATCTTCCCGCCCCGCCAGCCCAGCTCGAGATCGACCCCTTCCTCGAAGCCGCTCTTGGTGAGGCCGGTGTCGACGTCGTGGGCGAAGATTCCGCCGAACAGCTCCTGTGCATGAGCGGGGGCGGCAGCGGCGGCGAGAGCGAGGGCGGCGCCCGGGAGAATGAGTTTCATGGCCGGGCAAACCCGCCGCCGACGGCGTCGGTTCCTTAAGGAACCGGGCCGGGCGGACGCGGGTTGGACGGCCATGAGCAACGACGACACCGCCCCGGGCGACGAAGCCGCGCCTGGAACCCCCGGCACCGGCGAGAATATCTGCCGCCATTGCAACGGCACCGGCGAGCATGACGGAATGCCCTGTCCCGTCTGCGACGGCACCGGCAAGGTGACGGAAGGCCTGGCGGGGGGCTGATTCAGGCGCCCGCCTGCCAGGCCCTGATCGAGTCGCTCGGCGCCACCAGCATCAGCACGTTGAGCGTCAAGTTGTCGCGGATGATCGCCAGGGTCAGAAGCTCGAACGCCACCGCCAGAAGTGCTGTCGCCCAGACCCGCAGCCGGCGCGCGAGCGCGAAGCCGACGACCATCCAGCCGACGTCGGCCGCGGAATTGATGACGCTGTCGCCATTGTAGCCGAGCGCCATCGTCGCCTCGCGGTAACGCTCGATGATCCAGCGGCTGTTCTCGAGCAGCTCCCACCCCGCTTCGATCAGCACCGCCCCGATCAGCCTGTCTCCCGGAGGATTGCGGCGCAGGCACAGCCACCCCAGCAGATAGAAGAGGAAGCCGTGGATGATGTGGCTGGGCGTGTACCAGTCGGCGAGATGCTGGCTGTTGTCCGGGCCGTTGACCGTCCCCACCCAGAGCCTGACCTCGCCGCAGGTGCAGATCGGCGGGCGGCCCATCCACAGCAAAATCAGGGCCATGACGGCGACCAGGGCGAGCGCGGCGAACCAGTAGCCGCGGGGAATCGGCGGGGCTCTCATATCGTCATGCCAGCGAAGGCTGGCATCCATGCCGAGTCAGAATGGACCCCAGCATTCGCTGGGGTGACGCTTTGTGCTGCCGTCATCGCTCAGCCATCTCCTGAAGCTTGAGGACCGTCCGCCAGTTGCGGCTGGTGGAGGGGGAGCCGGCGGCTTTGTCGATCGCCGCCGGCGTGAGCTTCGAGGTTCCGGCGCCCGCAGGGAAGTGGAACCAGAGCGCGCCGCCGGCGGCCTTGACCGCCTCGCCCGCCTGCGCCCGCTCCATCAGCCTTTCGGCGGCGCCGGCGCCGGGCGGCCGCTTGGATACGAGCAGCTGGAGCCGGTTCGGCTCTTCGCGCGCGGCCTCCGGAAAGGGATTGGCCGAGGCATAGCCGGCCCATTGAGCGGCCGTGCGCACGATCACCGGAACGTCCAGCCTGAAGCGCTCCCTGATCGCCTCCTCCAGCGCCTTTTCGAGCGCCTCGATGTTGCCCGGGGCCGCGAAGAGGACATTGCCGCTCTGGATATACGTCTCCACCTCGCTCCACCCCAGTTCGCCGCACAAGTCGCGAAGCTCCGCCATCGGCAGCTTGCGGCCGCCGACGTTGACGGCGCGAAGAAGGGCGATGAGGCGGGCCATGTCCCTACCTGCTTGACGCATGGCGGCCCGGCAAGCCAGTAGCGCGCATGGAAATCGCAGCCGCCTTCCAGCGACGGGGCCTCCTCTTCGTCCTGTCCAGCCCCAGCGGCGCCGGCAAGTCGACCATCGCCCGGATGCTGCTCGAGAATGACGACGGAGTGGCAATGTCGGTTTCGGCAACGACCCGGCCGATCCGGCCAGGCGAGGTCGACGGGCGCGATTATCATTTCGTCGACGACAAGGGCTTCGATTCGCTGGTCGCCGCGGGCCATTTCCTCGAATGGGCGCACGTCTTCGGCCACCGCTACGGCACTCTCAAGAGCGAGGTTCTGAAGACGATCGAGGGCGGGCGCGACGTGCTTCTCGACATCGACTGGCAGGGCACTCAGCAGTTGAAGCAGGTCGATCCCGACATCGTCCGGGTCTTCATCCTGCCGCCCTCGATGAAGGAGCTGGAACGGCGCCTGCGCACCCGCGGCACCGACAGCGAGGACGTCATCCGCCGCCGGATGGAGCGCGCCGCCGCCGAGATCAGCCACTGGGCCGAATATGATTATGTGCTGATCAACAACGACGCCGGGAAATGCCGGGAGCTCGTCCACAACATCCTCAAGGCGGAGCGGCTGAAGGCGACCCGGCGAGTCTTCCTCCACGATTTCGTGCGGCAGCTGATCGGCTGATTGGTTTCACCGCCGGTTGGGCGTAGGATCACCCCACAACAATAGGGGGTGACCATGGTTCGGACCGTGATCGGCGGCGTGGTGGGCGGAATTATCCTGTTCGTCCTCGGCTTCATCTTCTGGGCGACTCCGCTCGGCGAGCTCGCCTATTCCAACGCCGGGGAGGCGGAGAGCGCCGCCGTGCAGACGGCCCTTGCCCAGAATCTGACCAAGAGCGGGACCGGCACCTACGTCATCCCCAACCCGAAGACGGCGCAGGGAACCGTCCTCTATGGCAACGGCCCGATCGCGCAGGTCCATTTCAACACCGCGGGTTTCCCGGCGGAAGACATGAGCATGATGCTGCCAGGAATCATCATCGCGATAGTGTCGGGCCTGCTTATCGCCTTTGGCCTCGCAGCGGTCGGCGGCGGCGGCCGCAGCTTCACCAGCATGGCCCAGCTCGTGGTGTGCTTCTCGCTCGGCTTCACGGTCTGGGAGTATCTCGGAACTCCGGTCTTCAACCATTACGGCTGGGGCTTCTGGATCTATACTTTCATCGCCGAGTCGCTGTCGCTGATCGTCGCCGGCCTGGTGATCGCTCGCTGGTTCCTGCCGCACCACCAGCGGGCGGCGGAGGTTCCGGCCGCTACAGAAGCGTAAGGAAAAGGTAGGCCGCCTCGAACTCCCGCCGCCGGTTCTCCAGGGACGCGGCGGCGAGCGGGTCGGCGCCCCACTGCTCCGCCTGCCAGGCCTCGTCGAGCATGGCCGCGTCCCAGGCGGTTTCGAGGCCGATCGCGCCTTCGGCGAGAGCGAGTGCGATGATCAGCGAGCCGGCGATGGTGACCAGAGGCGCCAGGCCGGCGAGCTGGAAGGGGCCGCGCGCCGCGACCGCCCGGCGGAGCTGCTCGACCGTTGCGGCCGGCTGCCGGCGGTGCATGACTCCCGTCGTGATTTCGATCTCGACGGCGAAGCGGGTGCGCGCCCAGCCGAGCAGCGGGTCCCAGACCCGGCACTGGCGCTCGACCAGCGAGCTCGGCCCCTCGGCGCGGTAGCAGAGGAGGTCGCTCTCGCCATATTGGGCCAGGTTGCGGCCGAAGGCGGCCGGATCGGGCACGACCCGGTCGATCGCGGCGTTGGCGAGGCCGGTGAGCGGCATGGCCTGCGGGTCGATCTTCTCCCCCTGCGCATTCCATTCCCCGGTGATCGCCTCCGCAAGCTCCTCGGTCGGCACTCGCAGCACGTTGCGGGCAGGGGTGCGCACCGGGCGCCCGTCGATCAGGACCGCGACTCCGCCCTCCTCCGGAGAGGCGGCTGCCTGTTCGTAGAAGCGCTTCATGGCGCGGGCGGGGTCCTCCATCGGGCCGCGAGCCATTTCGGCCCCCAGAAGCTCGCGACGAGCCCGGCCAAAGTGAGCGGAAGGCCCAGGATCAGGGTGCCGCCCGGGACGAGGAAATCGCTGTGCCAGATGGCGAGGCCGATCAGGACGACGATCGTTCCTCCGATCCGCACCAGGTTGATTGCGATGAAGCGGTTGCGCCACAGCGTCTCGTCGTCTTGCGGGGTCATTGGAGAGCCTTCATCCTCATCGTCGCCGCCATCTCCGGCTCGCCCCGCTCTGCGAGCGCGTCGGCGATCCTGGTGCGTATCTCGTCGGGCTTGTCCTGGTCCACCTTGGCAGTGCCGCGCCAGGCCGCGACCTTCATCTCGAACCCGCTGATCGACTTGAGCAGGCCCTCGAACCGGCCCTCGCTCATCCTGGCACGGGTCCAGGGCGGCTTCGGCGCAAGCCGCGCCTCCTGCTCGGCCGAAAGATCGTCGAGGAGCCGGATCAGAGCGTCGGGATCGAGACTATGGATCGGCCCCTCCAGCTCGACGGCCACATAGTTCCAGGTGGGAACCCGGTCCTCCAGCCCATAATATTCCGGGCTGATATAGGCATGAGGCCCGTTGGCGACGAACAGCGCATCGCCGCCGGCGAGCAAAGTCCGGTGGACCGCGTTGCCGCGCGACACGTGAAAACGCAGCCGCTCGCCCTCCAGCAGCACCGGCACGTGCACCGCCCGAAGCCCCTCCGGCGTGGGCACGAACAGCACCCCGAAGCCGAGCCCGCGCACCAGCGCCGCCATGGCCTCGCGGTCGGTGATGTGGAACTTGCGATTTGGGTGCATCAGCCGCGGCCCCGGCTGCGCCGTTCGCCCTTGCGCTCCTTCCGCCTCGACTTGGCGGCGGCCGAGGCGGCGCGGCGCCTGCCTTCCTCCGTCTCGGCGAATTTCACCTCGTCGAGCGGCAGATCGGCAAGCTCAGGGTCGAAGCCGAGATTGGCGAGGGTCTCGGCGAAGTGCGACGGCAGCTCGGCGGTGACGTCGAGCGGGTCGCCGTCCGGGTGATCGATTCGCAGGCGGCGGGCGTGGAGGTGGAGCTTGCGGCTGATCGCTCCGGTCAGAAAGGCGTCGGGGCCTCCATATTTGCCGTCGCCGAGGATCGGATGCCCGATCGCCGCCATATGGACTCTAAGCTGATGGGTCCGGCCGGTGAGCGGCTGAAGTTCGAGCCAGGCGGCGCGGTTTCCCGCGCGCTCGATCATCCGGTAGCGGGTCCGAGCCGGCAGGCCCGAATCGCTCTCGTCGACATGCATCTTCTCGCCGCCCGTGCCGGGTTGCTTGGCGAGCGGCAGGTCGATGAAGCCGTCGGCAATGTCGGGCACTCCGGTGACGATCGCCCAATAGACCTTGCGCGCGGTGCGGCCCGAAAAGGCTTTCGAGAAGAAACCCGCCGAACGGGCGGTGCGGGCGAGGAGGAGGACTCCCGACGTATCCTTGTCGAGCCGGTGGACGAGCTTGGGCCGGTTGCCGGCCTCGTCGGCGAGCCCGTCGAGAAGGCCGTCGAGGTGGGTGCGGGTCCTGGTGCCGCCCTGGGTGGCGAGGCCTGGCGGCTTGTTGACGACGATGGCCTGCGGGTCGCGGTGGATGACGATCTCGTTGACGAAGGCGACCTCGTCCTCGCTCAGTCGCGGCCGTTCCGGCTTCGCCCGCGCCGGCGCCGCCGCGGCCGGCTCGGCGGGAGGCACCCGGATCGACTGGCCGGCCTCGATCCGGTCGCCCGGCGAGGCGCGCCTGCCGTCCACTCGAAGCTGCCCCGTCCGCGCCCAGCGCGACACGATATTGAAGCTCGCCTCGGGCAGGTTGCGCCTGAACCAGCGGTCGAGGCGGATGCCGTCGTCGTCGGGCGCGACGGTGAACTGGCGGACGTCGCTCATGCCGCCGCCCGCGCCGCCCACCAGCCGCAGGCCAGGAGGAGCAGGGAGCCGAGCACCGACGCGGCGACATAGAAAGCGGCGGCGCCGAGGCGGCCGCGCTCGAGCATCGCGAAGAGG
>DATHBY010000436.1:0-3286 GCA_035295885.1 Allosphingosinicella sp. | reverse complement strand
TGGGTCGAGAAGGAGCGCAAGGAAGTCTGGGACATCCTCGACGAGGTGATCCGCGAGCATCCTGTGCTGCTCAACCGCGCCCCGACCCTCCACCGCCTCGGAATCCAGGCGTTCGAGCCGGTCCTGATCGAGGGCAAGGCGATCCAGCTCCATCCTTTGGTCTGCGCCGCGTTCAACGCCGATTTCGACGGCGACCAGATGGCCGTCCACGTTCCCCTGAGCCTCGAGGCCCAGCTGGAAGCGCGCGTGCTGATGATGTCGACGAACAACATCCTCTCGCCCGCCAACGGCAAGCCGATCATCGTCCCTTCGCAGGACATGGTCCTCGGCCTCTACTACCTCAGCCTCGAGCGCGAAGGCGAGCCGGGCGAGGGCATGATGATCTCCGACATGTCGGAGGTCCACCAGGCGCTCAACGCGGGCGCGGTCACTTTGCACTCGAAGATCATCAGCCGGGTGCCCCAGACGGACGAGCAGGGCCGCCAGTATATGAAGCGGTTCGAGACGACCCCGGGCCGGATGCTTCTCGGCGAGACTCTGCCGAAGAGCCACAAGGTGCCGTTCGAGACGGTCAACCGGCTTCTGACCAAGAAGGAGATCGGGGACGTCATCGACGTCGTCTATCGCCACACCGGCCAGAAGGAGACGGTGCTGTTCGCCGACGCCATCATGGGGCTTGGCTTCCGCCACGCCTTCAAGGCCGGGATCAGCTTCGGCAAGGACGACATGATCATCCCCGAGGAGAAGATCGGCCTGGTCGAGGACGCCCGAAACACCGTCAAGGATTACGAGCAGCAATATCAGGACGGCCTGATCACCCAGCAGGAGAAGTACAACAAGGTCATCGACGCCTGGTCGAGCTGCGGCGACAAGGTCGCCAACGCGATGATGGACAAGCTCAAGGCGCAGCCGAAGGGCGAGGACGGGCGAATGGCGCCGATCAACTCCATCTACATGATGGCCCATAGCGGCGCCCGCGGCTCGCAGGCGCAGATGAAGCAGCTCGCCGGAATGCGCGGCCTCATGGCCAAGCCGTCGGGCGAGATCATCGAGACCCCGATCATCTCCAACTTCAAGGAGGGCCTCACCGTCCTTGAATATTTCAACTCCACCCACGGCGCCCGCAAGGGCCTCGCGGACACCGCGCTGAAGACCGCCAACTCGGGCTATCTCACCCGCCGTCTCGTCGACGTGTCGCAGGATTGCGTCATCGTCGAGGAGGATTGCGGAACCGAGAACGCGCTCGAGATGCGGGCGATCGTCCAGGGCGGAGCGGTCATCGCCTCGCTCGGCGACCGCATCCTCGGCCGTACGCCGGCCGACGACATCGTCGATGACAAGACCGGCGACGTCCTCGCCAAGGAAGGCGCTCTGATCGAGGAGAGCCAGGCGCTCCGGATCGACGAGATCGGAATCCAGGCGGTCCGGATCCGCTCGCCTCTCGTCTGCGAGAGCGAGCACGGCGTCTGCGGCAAATGCTACGGGCGCGACCTCGCCCGCGGCACTCCGGTCAATATCGGCGAGGCTGTCGGAGTCATCGCGGCCCAGTCGATCGGCGAGCCGGGCACCCAGCTCACCATGCGGACCTTCCACATCGGCGGCGCCGCCCAGCTCAACGAGACCTCGAACCTCGAGGCTTCGGTGGACGGAACGATCGAGCTTCGCGACCTGCCGACGATCATGGATCCGCGCGGACGCCGGATCGCGATGTCGCGTTCGGGCGAGATAGCGATCGTCGACATGGACGGCCGCGAGCGGGCGACCCACCGAATCCCCTACGGCGCGCATCTGATGGCCGACCACGGCCATATCGTGTCGAAGGGCGAGCGCATCGCCGAATGGGATCCGTTCATGATGCCGGTCATCACCGAGAAGGGCGGAATCGTGAAGTTCCAGGATCTGGTCGAGGGCAAGACGCTCACCGAGCAGACCGACGAAGCGACCGGGATCGCCCAGCGCGTGGTCACCGAATATCGCGGCTCCGCCCGCTCGAAGGAGGATCTGCGTCCGCGCATCACCCTCCTCGACGAGGAGAGCGGCGAGGCGGCGCGCTACATGCTGGCCCCGGGCGCGATGCTGTCGGTCGAGGAAGGCCAGCGCGTCGAGGGCGGCGAAGTGCTCGCCCGAGTAAGTCGGGAAGCTGCCAAGACCCGCGACATCACCGGCGGTCTGCCCCGCGTGGCGGAGCTGTTCGAGGCTCGCAAGCCCAAGGAGAATGCGATCATCGCCAAGGTCTCCGGCCGGGTCGCCTTCGGCAAGGACTACAAGGCCAAGCGCAAGATCGCGATCATCCCGGACGACGGGTCGGAGCCGGTCGAGTATCTGGTGCCCAAGTCGAAGGTCATCGACGTCCAGGAAGGCGACTTCGTCAAGCGCGGCGACAATCTGATCGGCGGAAGCCCCGATCCGCACGACATCCTCGAGGTGCTCGGCGTCGTGGCTCTGGCGGAGTATCTCGTCTCGGAGATCCAGGAGGTTTACCGGCTCCAGGGCGTGAAGATCAACGACAAGCACATCGAGGTGATCGTCCGCCAGATGCTGCAGAAGGTCGAGATCACCGAGAGCGGGGATTCCACCCTGCTCGCCGGCGAGCAGATCGACCTTCAGGAGATGAACGAGATCAACGCAAAGTTGAAGCAGGGCAAGAAGCGGCTCGCCGAAGGCAAGCCGGTGCTGCTCGGAATCACGAAGGCGTCGCTCCAGACCCGAAGCTTCATCTCGGCCGCCTCCTTCCAGGAGACGACGCGGGTGCTCACCGAAGCCTCGGTTCAGGGCAAGATCGACACGCTGGACGGCCTCAAGGAGAATGTCATCGTCGGCCGCCTCATTCCGGCGGGCACCGGCGCGGGCATGAACCGGATGCGGGTTGCGGCCTCCAGCCGCGACGCGGCGCTCCGGGCCGCCCATCGGCGGATCCAGGAGTCGCTCATCCTGCCGAACTCGGCCGAGGAAGAGCATGCGGCCGAGCTGGCCCAGGGTCCGGAAGCGGCGATCGGCGACGATCCGCTCGCGGCGGTGACCCCGAGCGGCCACGGCACGGACGCGGATGCCGGCGAGTATCTTCAGAGCTGAGCCGAACTAAAATCCTCCCCTGCATTTGCAGGGGAGGGGGACCATGCGAAGCATGGCGGAGGGGCTTGCCGACCTAAGAAGAACCCCTCCACCGAGCTTCGCGCGGTCCCCCTCCCCGCGAAATCGCGGGGAGGATTTTTATCGTCGACATTGCCCGGCAGGATCGTCCCCGCTAGCCCTCCGCAACCTACTGGAGGGCGCTATGACTAAACGG
>DATHBY010000435.1:0-1944 GCA_035295885.1 Allosphingosinicella sp. | reverse complement strand
CAGGCGCCCAGCGCCAGCAGGGGAATCAAAATCGCCTCACGCATCGTCCGTCTCCCTACGGCTGTGTTATTAACATAATACACGCTGGGGACGAGGACGCAACAAAAAAGGCGGCCCGTTGCCGGACCGCCCTTTTGCTGGAGAAGATGGCGATCAGACCGCCGCCTTCTCCCTGTTGTAGACGGCCGCGGCCTTGTTGAGGATCTCGAGGATCTTCACCAGCGCCGCCGGCTCGTCGACCTGCTCCATCGCGGCGAGCTCGCGGGCGAGCCGGCTCGAGGCCGCCTCGAAGATCTGCCGCTCCGAATAGCTCTGCTCGGGCTGGTCGTCGGCCCGGAACAGGTCGCGGGTGACCTCGGCGATCGACACCAGGTCGCCCGAATTGATCTTCGCCTCATATGCCTGGGCGCGGCGCGACCACATGGTGCGCTGCACGTTCGGCTTGCCCTTCAGGGTGGCGAGCGCCTCCTGCATCGTCTTGTCCGACGAGAGCTTGCGCATGCCGACGCTTTCCGCCTTGTTGGTCGGAACGCGCAGGGTCATCTTTTCCTTTTCGAACCTGAGCACATAGAGCTCGAGCTGCATGCCGGCGATGTCCGTGCTCTGCAGTTCGATCACCCGGCCCACGCCGTGCTTGGGGTAAACAACGTAATCGCCAACGTCGAAGCTCAACGCTTTCGCTGCCATTTATTCGACCTTCCCATTGGGGAAAAGCCGCACCCGCGCCGGATTCCATCCGCCCCAAGGACGCTTCCAACCTGCGATGTGCGGCGATTCTTAAGTGACCACCGGTTGCGGAATGCGCGTCGCATCCGCTTCGATGGAGCCCTTATATCCGAAAAGGTGCCGAAAAGCTACCCTTTTGTCCTTCGAGGGTCCATCGATACGCCGGTTCGACAAGCTCACCGGCTACTCAGGATGAGCGGAACGACACTCTCAACCGCTCATCCTGAGTAGGGACTGAGCGAAGGCGGAGGCCCGTATGGAAGGAAGGACGGATCAATCCCCCTGACCGGGCTCCGGCGAGAAATATTTGTCGAACTTGCCTTCCTCGCCCTTATGCTCGTCGGCGTCGGCCGGGCTCTCGCGCTTGCGGGTGAGGTTGGGCCATTCGGCGGAATAGGTGGCGTTGACTTCGAGCCATTTCTCTAGCCCCGCCTCGGTGTCGGGAAGGATCGCCTCGGCCGGGCATTCCGGCTCGCAGACCCCGCAGTCGATGCATTCCGAAGGGTTGATGACGAGCATGTTCTCGCCCTCGTAGAAGCAGTCGACCGGGCAGACCTCGACGCAATCCATATATTTGCAGCGGATGCAGGCATCGGTGACGACGTAGGTCATTGGCTTCTCCCTGGGGGCAAATCCCTAGTCGCCGCCGGCGGCGCGCGTCAACGGTGATCCCTCTCCCCTCCAGGGAGAGGGGTTTGAGCGGCCTCCTTCAATTCCGTGTAAAGCTCTCGTGCCTCCGCCGCCGGCCCGCGCCGGGCCGGCAGCGCATCCACCTTCAGCACCCGAACCGAGCCGCGCTGGGCGAAGCTGAGCACGTCGCCGACCCGCACCGGGGCGTGGGCGCGGTCGATGAGGCGGCCGCCGATCCGGATCCGCCCCTCCTCCGCCAGCGTCTGGGCCAGCGCCCGGGTCTTCACGATCCTCGCGAACCACAGGAACTTGTCGAGCCTCAGGCTCTCAGCCACGCTTAAGCCCCGCCAGCGCCGCGAAGGCGTTGGCCACGTCCGGCCGGCGCGGCTCCTCCCGCCGCCGCGCCCGGCCGCGCCACACCCAGGCCTGCTCGCCTTGAGAAGGACGGAAGCCGAGGTCGCGCATCAGCTTCGCCACCGCCTGCGGCTGGAGGCCGAGCGAGGTTGCCAGAGCCTCGTCCACGACCGGCTGCGGCTTGCCGGTCCTCGCCTCGTGGGCATGGCGGGCCAGCCGCTCGACCATGTCCAC
>DATHBY010000434.1:0-4546 GCA_035295885.1 Allosphingosinicella sp. | reverse complement strand
CACGTTTCGGATCCGCTGATCGTCGCCTGGCGATCGATGACGGTGGCCCTGCTCGACCGTCTCGCCCCTCTTGTACGGGCGGAGCTCGGCGTCAGCGAGGAGACCTTCCCCCTCGCCCGAATGCTCGAGGGCGGCACCTGGGCCGCCGGCAGGCGCATCGCCGCCGAACTCCGCCCCGGCGGCGGTCCCCCCTTCAACATCATCAGCGACGGAACGGTATTCTAGACATGGACGGATTGACGATCGTCTCCCACCCCCTGGTGCAGCACAAGCTCACCATCCTGCGCGACCGGAACAGCTCGATCCTGCTGTTCCGGACGGTGGTGCGGGAGATCGCGACCCTGCTCTGCTACGAGGTCACTCGCGACCTGCCCACCGATCTCGTGCGAATCGAGACGCCGATCGCCGTCACCGACGCGCCCGCCATCGCCGGCAAGAAGCTGGTCATCGCGCCGATCCTGAGGGCCGGTCTGGCGATGGCGGAAGGCATGCTCGACCTCCTTCCCTCCGCGCGAGTCGCCCATATCGGCCTCTATCGCGAGCCGGTATCGCTCCATTGCGTCGAATATTATTTCAAGACCCCTGACGATTGCGCGGAGCGCCTCGTCATCATCGTCGATCCGATGCTTGCGACCGGCCACACCGCCATCGCCGCCATCGACCGGCTGAAGGAAGCCGGGGTCGCGGAGATGCGCTTCGTCTGCCTGCTCTGCTCGAAGCCCGGGATCGAGGCCGTGCGCGCCGCCCATCCCGACGTTCCGATCTGGACGGCCGCCATGGACGAGGAGCTCAACGACCACGGCTATATCGTCCCCGGCCTCGGCGACGCCGGCGACCGGACCTACGGGACGCGCTGATCCCGTCATTCCGGCGAAAGCCGGAATCCAGGAACACGGCCGGAGGGGGATTTCACGACCCGGGCGTTTAAGGATCCCGGATCAAGTCCGGGATGACGAATGGCGTTCACTCCGTCGCCGGCTGCGCCGAGGACCAGTGGATGTGGACGATCCGCCACCCCCCGGCGGCCCGGCGCAGGACCATCGTCTCGACCATGATCCTGTCGACGGCGCGGCCCTTGAAGCTGCCCCTGGTCCGGCTCTCGCTGGCGATCCAGGCGAGGCTTCCGGCGGAATGGCCGGTGCGGCGCATCCTCACCGCGGGCACCGCCTTGGAGAAAGCGGCGTCCGCGGCGGCGTGGTGGGAGGCATATTCCGCCTTGCTGCGCTCGGCCCGCCCTTCCTCGAAGACGAGGGCGTCGTCCGCGACGAAAGCAAGCGCGGCTGCGGAATCGCCCCGGCGGAGCGCGGCGTGGAAGGCGTCCACGGTGGCGGCAGCGGCTCGCGCCGCTTCGGGCAGGGCATCGCCGGATGCCGCGGCCGCGGCGGGAGCCGCGGCGGCCAGCTGGACCGGTACGGCGAGAGACGCGGCGGTAGCGGCAGCGAATATCAGGACTCGAAACATGAGAAGAGCCACCTTCCATATCGTTCAACCTCGCCAATAGATCATCGAACGCGATCCGGAGCCATCCCGTTCTGCGGGACGGCCGAAATAACCTCCCGCCATCCCGTCGAAAGGGGGCTTCGAGCAACGCATGACTCTGCGCGTCCGCCGTTGAAGGCGCTTGCAGCGGACGAGGAAGCCTGCGATTCTCGGGACATGGTGCCCCGCCCCCGGTCCTGCGCCGGCAAGCCGCTGCTGATCGCCCTCGCCTTCCTGCCGCTGGCGGGCTGCCAATATTCGTTCCAGGTGAAGGCCGTCCGGGAAGGCGATGCCTATGTCCTGAGGGCCAAAGGCGGGGACGGGCATTTCTCGCCCAAGGCATGCGTCAGGAGCCTTGCGGTCAAGGAGGCGGGCCGGACGATCTGGCAGATCGAGAACCCGCGCAACGGCTGGGAAGGCGATTGCCGCCAGGACTTCCCGGTCGTCTACGGGCGAGCTCCCGAAGGTTTCGCGACCGTGGTGCCGGCCGAACCGCTCCGGCCCGGCGTCGCCTACACGATCAACGGAAGCGGCGTCGCCGGCCTCTATGGAGCCTTTTCGGTCAGGGCGGACCTAAGCGTCGCCAACGAGAAAAAGGCGAAGGCGAGGCGGCTGAGCTGGTAGGCGCTGTACGGGGGATCGACCGAACGGCGGCGATGCCAGGCGCCGGCGCCCCAATCGCCGCACTTGCCTAGCGCGCCGCCGCGATCCTTATCGACGTGGGCGGCTGGCCGCTCGCGGGCGCCCTCCAGCTGACCAGCAGCCGGCTCGTGCGGGCACCGATCGCGCCCGGACCCTTTACCTGCGGCTCATCCCGAAAATGGTAACTGTCCCCAATTTCTCGAGGAAAATGAAAAGCGCCGCGCCCGATTGCCCGGACGCGGCACAGGCCGCGGGAGCAGGAGTTGGACGGCCCCCCTCTCTCGTCGGGAGGAAGGGGATGCAACCGTCTTCGACCGATCAGCGGTTGCGCCGCCCCTCGATTAGCCCGTCGACCAGCCCCGGGTCGGCCAGCGTGCTCGTATCCCCGAGGCTCCCGAACTCGTTCCCCGCGATCTTCCTCAAAATCCGCCGCATTATCTTGCCGGACCGCGTCTTTGGCAAACCCGGGGTGAAGTGGATGATGTCCGGGCTGGCGATCGGGCTGATCTCCGTCCGGACGTGCTTCCGCAGCTCCTGCTCGAGCTCGGGGCTTTCGGCCTCCCCCTCCATCAGGGTGACGTAGCAATAGATGCCCTGGCCCTTGATGTCGTGCGGGTAGCCGACGACGGCGGCCTCGGCGACGCAGCGGTGCGAGACGAGGGCGCTTTCGATCTCGGCCGTGCCGAGGCGGTGGCCGGAGATGTTGAGGACGTCGTCGACCCGGCCGGTGATCCAGTAATAGCCGTCTACGTCGCGGCGGCAGCCGTCGCCGGTGAAATATCTTCCCTCGTAGGTCGAGAAATAGGTCTGAACGAAGCGCTCGTGGTCGCCGTAGACGCTTCGCATCTGTCCCGGCCAGGAGCGGGTGATGCAGAGGTTGCCGGAAGCGGGGCCGACCAGGATCTCGCCTTCCGGGCCGACCAGCTGCGGCTCGACTCCGAAGAAGGGGCGGCCGGCGCTTCCCGGCTTCATGTCGTGGGCTCCGGGCAGGGTGGTGATCATCACTCCCCCGGTCTCGGTCTGCCACCAGGTGTCGACGATCGGGCAGCGGCTCTCGCCGACCACCTCGTAATACCAGCGCCAGGCTTCGGGGTTGATCGGCTCCCCGACCGTTCCGAGCAGCCGGATGGACGAGCGGTCGTGCCTCCTGACCGGCCCCTCCCCTTCGCGCATCAGCGCCCGGATCGCGGTCGGGGCGGTGTAGAAGATGTCGACCTTGTGCCGCTCGACCACGTCCCAGAAGCGGGAGAAATCGGGATGGTTGGGGACCCCCTCGAACATCAGGCTGGTCGCGCCGTTGGCGAGCGGTCCGTAGACGACGTAGCTGTGCCCGGTGACCCAGCCGACGTCGGCGGTGCACCAGAAGATCTCGCCGGGCCTGTAGTCGAAGACGTAGTGGAAGGTGGCGGCGGTCCAGACGGCATAGCCGCCGGTGGTGTGGAGGACGCCCTTGGGCTTGCCCGTGGAGCCGGACGTGTACAGGATGAACAAAGGGTCCTCGGCGTTCATCGGCTCGGGCGGGCATTCGTCCGGGACCAGAGCAGCCATTTCGTGCAGCCAGTGGTCGCGGCCTTCGGTCCATTCGATGTCGTTGCCGAGGTGGCGGACGACGAGGACGGCCTCGACCTCCGCGCCCTTGGCCAAAGCGGCGTCGACATTGGCCTTCAAGGGCACGAGGCGCCCCCCGCGCCTGCCGCCGTCGGCCGTGACGACGAAGCGGCTGGCGCAATCCTCGATCCGGCCGTGGAGCGCCTCGGGCGAGAAGCCGCCGAAGACGACGGAATGGACTGCGCCGATGCGGGCGCAGGCGAGCATCGCCACGGCGGCTTCCGGGATCATCGGCATGTAGAGGGTGACCCGGTCGCCCCTGCCGGCTCCGAGCGCCTTCAGGCAGTTCGCCATCCGGACGACCTCGCGGTAGAGCTCGCCGTAGGTGAGGCTCCGGCCGGTGCCGGGCTCGTCGCCCTCGAACAGGATCGCGACCTGGTCGGCCCGCGCCTCGAGATGCCGGTCGACGCAATTGTAGCAGAGGTTGAGGATCCCGTCCTCGAACCATTTGATGTCCACCGGGTCGAAGGACCAGTTGCCGATGATCGTGGGCGGCTCGACCCAGTCGATCCTCCGGGCCTGCTCGGCCCAGAACGAGTCGGGATCGTCGAGCGACTGGCGATAGAGGGTCTCATAGGCCCGGGCATCGGCGTGGCTGGTGCCGACCAGATTTGCGGGGGGCGGGATGCGGCTGTCCATGCGCAATCCCCTAGGCCCGGAGGGCGCCTCCGGCAAAGACGCAAAATGTCTGCAAAGACATATGCCAAATCTTTACCGGCGGGGGCTATTCCGGGCGAATGAAGCTCGAATGGGGGATCGCCTTGGACCGGGCGTTCGAACTCGACGCCGCGCCCGCCGCGGCACCGTGCGCGCCGTT
>DATHBY010000433.1:0-12650 GCA_035295885.1 Allosphingosinicella sp. | reverse complement strand
CTGGCGCCGGCCGAGCTGGTCCTGCCGCAGGGCAACGTCCAGCTGGCGGGCCGCTACGGCAACGGCATGGTGATCCAGTCGCGGCTCAAAGATTTCGACATCTCGATCCTCAACGTCTTCTCGCCCGGCCTCGGCCTCGGCGGCCGGGCCACCGGAAGCATCGACTTCGCTCAGGTCGGCGGCGACACCTTCCCCCGCGCCGACGCCCGCCTCACCATCGCCGGCTTCACCCGCGCCGGAATCGCCGTCCGCTCGCCGCCGGTGGACCTGACGCTGGCCGGGCAGCTTCGGCCGGAGGGCGGCAACCTCGCCGCGGTGATACGCGACGCCGGCAACGTCATCGGCCGCGCCCGGATCGCGCTTCAGCCGGTGGGCCCGGGCGCCGGCGGCTGGACGACGCGGCTGCTGGCCGCGCCGCTGTCCGGCGGCATTCGCTACAACGGGCCGGCCGAGGTCCTCTGGTCGCTGAGCGGCGTCTCCAACATGCAGCTTTCCGGCCCGATCGGAGTCGCCGCCGATTTCTCCGGCCGCGTGCAGACCCCGCAGCTCGCCGGGATCGTCCGCGCCAACAACCTCACCTTCGTCCACGAGACCTACGGCACCCGGATCACCCAGCTCGCCCTCCAGGGGCGGTTCACCAGCTCGGAGCTTCAGATCACCCGGCTTTCCGGCCGCGCCGGCACGGGGACGATCAGCGGCACCGGCACCGTCGGCTTCGCCGCGGCGGCCGGCTACCCGATCGATGTCCGCCTCAAGCTCAACGAGGCGCAGCTCGCCCGAAGCGACAATATCGGGGCAACCCTGACCGGCGACCTCGCAATCACCAACAGCCGCGCCAGCGGCGCCCTCATCTCGGGCGATCTGACGCTGCCGGAGGTGCGCTACCAGATCATCCGCCAGGGCGCCGCCCAGGTGGTCGAGCTCGCGGGAGTGCGCCGCAAGGGCGAGCCGCTGCCGGACGTCAGGGATGCCACCCAGCAGGCCGACGCCACCGCTCCGAGCATCTGGAAGCTCGACCTTCGCCTCCGGGCCGACAACCGGCTGTTCATCGCCGGAATGGGCCTCGAATCGGAATGGAGCGCAGATCTGCGGGTCCAGGGCACGACCGCGACTCCCTCCATCGTCGGCGAGGCGGACCTGATCCGAGGCACCTACAGCTTCTCCGGCCAGCGCTTCGACGTCACCCGCGGCCATATCGCCTTCACGGGCGCCCGGCCGCCCAACCCGCGCCTCGACATCGTCGCAAGCGCGGACATCAAGGACGTCACCGTCAACATCAACGTCTCGGGCAGCGCCAACAACCCGCAGATCGCCTTCACCTCCAATCCCGGCCTGCCTCAGGACGAGATCATGGCCCGGATCCTGTTCGGCGGATCGGTGACCGAGATCTCCGCGCTCCAGGCGGTCCAACTCGCCAGCTCGCTCAACAGCCTGCGCGGCGGCGGCGGCGGATTGAACCCGCTCGGCAAGCTGCGCTCCTCGACCGGACTGGACCGCCTTCGGATCCTCGGCGCCGACGACACGACCGGCCGCGGCACCGCCATCGCCGCCGGCTTCTACGTCTCCGACGACATCTATCTGGAGATCATCACCGACGCCCGCGGCTTCACCGCCACCCAGATAGAGATCGCCTTGTCGAAAGCGCTCAGCATCCTCTCCCAGGTCGGCACCTCGGGAGGAAGCAACAACGTCAACGTACGGTACCGGAAGCAATATTGATCTGAAGCGTCACCCTGGACTTTTTTCAGGGTCCAGCTGGTCGCCCGCCGGGGGGGGCGGAGGACTGGATGCTGAAACAAGTTCACCATGACGGCGCTACCGGATTCTCGTCAGCCTCGCCGCCAGCGGCGCAAGCGAGGGGAAGCGGGCGATCAGTTCCATCATCGCCTGTCGCGCCAGGTCATGCTCGGCGGAGAGCCGAAGCACCTCCGCCAGCCCGATCGGCTGCCGCGCCCGCCGCGACCAGGCCCGCTGGAAGTCCGCAGCCCGAATGCCGCCGGCGATCGCCCGCGCCGCGGCCATTCCGCTCTCCAGCGCGATGGCGATGCCGTCGCCGGCGAGCGAGGCGATGACGGCGGCCTGGTCGCCGACCCGGTACACGCCTTCCACCGTCTCCCCGGCGCGCCAGCCGTAAGGCACTCCCGACACGGCGCTCCAGCCGGAAGGCGTGCCTCCACCAAGGCGCGCCGCAAAGGCCGGAAGCTCGTCCGCCAGCCGCGCCACGAGCGCCTCGATTCCGCCCGCGTCCTTAAGCCTGTCGCGGGAAGCGGAGAGGCAGAGATTGGCGTGGCCGTCCTCCTGGAGCAGCAGCCCGGCATAGCCGCCGTCGTAGAGGTGGAGCTCGATCACCCCTTCGAGCGGCCCCGCCAGCGCCGCGCCCGGCGCCAGCGAGGTCCTCAGCCCAAGCGGCCGGGTCGATATGTCGACGGGTCGGACGGCGCCGCGAAGCTCGTGCTTGCCGGTGGCGAGCACGAGGGCCTCGCCCGCCAGCCCCTCCTCGTCGTCCAGCCGGATTCGGCGCTCCGCCGGGTCGGCCGCGCGCACGGTGCGTCCCCGCCTGACCCCCGCTCCCGCCTGCTGCGCCGCGGCGAGCAAGGCTTCGTCCAGCCTTCGGCGGGAGAGGCCGGCCGCGAGGCTCGGCAACGGCACCTCGACCTCCCGTTTCGCGGAGATCAGGCGCAGCCTCCGAATGGGTCGGGCGCCGAGCGCCGCCGGGTCCAGCCCGAGCCGCTCCAGCGCCGCCAGCGCGTCCCAGCCGAGGAAGCCGCCGCAGACGATGTCGTGCGGACCGTCGGTTCGCTCGACCAGCTCCGCATCGATCCCGGCGCGGGCGAGGGCGATCGCCGCCGCCGAGCCGGCCGGACCGCCGCCGACGATCAGCGCAGCCGTTCTACGCACAGCCGGAAGGGAAAATAGCGGCGGACCTCGACGCCCTCGGCCACCCCTGCCTCCGCGAGGATCGAGCGCCAGTCGGCGGGGCGGAACGAGCGGGCGATGGAGAGCTGCCCGTCCTGGCGAACGATCGGGTGGACCCGGAGCAGGACGGTGAGAAGCGGGAAGCCGAGATAGGCGAAACCGTGGCGATGGAGATCGTTGACGAACCAGCCCCGCTCCGCGTTCGCCTCCATCCAGCGCAGGAAGTCACGCAGCTGGGCATCGGTCATATGATGGGCGACGAGGCTGCTGATCACCAGGTCGAACCGGCCCAGATCGCGATAGTCTCCCGTCCGGTACGCGATCGGCAGGTCGCCGGGCGTCATCGCCCGCGCCACCCCCTCGCTCTTCGGATTGAGGTCGATCCCGGTAAGCTCGGCTTCAAGCCCCCGCTTCCTCGCCCACTTCGCGATCACCCGCAGCATCCCGCCCTCGCCGGAGCCGACGTCGAGCAGGCTGAAGCGCTTGCCGCCGCCGGTGGCTCGGCAGAGGAAGTCGAGCGTCGGCCGCGCCGCGAAGGTCCACCGGTTGACCCGGCCCAGCCCTTTCAGGACCTCGTCATAGACCTTGGGGTCGAGCGACGGGTCGTCCATCTGCTCTTCGTCGCGGACCCGCTGCCTCAGCGACCTCACGCCGCCCGCTCGAAGTGGAACCCCTCCGCCGCCAGGCCGGGCCCGAAGGCGAGCGCGATCCCGCGCCGCCGCCCCGGGTCGGCGAGCAGCCGCTCGAGCACGAAGGGCAAGGTGGACGAAGACATGTTGCCGTAGCGGGCGAGCACCTCGCGCGACTCCGCCAGCGCCTCGGGTGGAAGATCGAGCCCGTGCTCGACCGCTTCGAGCACCGAGCGCCCGCCGGCATGCACGGCCCAGGAGTCGAACGCGTCGGGCGCCTCGTTGCCGAGCATCGACTCGCGAACGCCGCTGTCCCGAAGCGCCTCGCCGATCCGGCCCGGCACCTCGCCCGAAAGGTCCATGACGAAGCCGTGATCGCCGACCCGCCAGCGGATGAGGTCGTTCGATTCCGGAAGAGTGGCCGCGAACGGGCGCGACAAAGCGAAGCCGCTCGGCTCGGCCGTGACCAGCGAGGCGGTGGCGCCGTCGCCGAACTGGAGGGCGGCGAGCAACCGCTCGACATCCTCCTCGTACTGGAGGTGAAGGCTGGAGAGCTCGACCGTTACCACCAGCACGCGCGCCTCGGGCTCCGAGCGGACGATGTGATGGGCGAGCCGAAGCGACGAGACCGCCGCGTAGCAGCCCATGAAGCCGACCAGGGTCCGCTCGACATCGCCTCGCAGGCCGAGCTCGGCGGCGATGATCTGATCGATTCCGGGTGCGACGAAGCCGGTGCAGCTGGCGACGATCAGATGGGTTATTCGGGCGGGAGCCGCCGCCCCGTTGAGCTTGCCGATCGCCTCCAGCGCCAGCTTCGGGGCGGCCCGCGCATAGATGTCCATTCGCGCTCCGGTCGTCGGGAGGGCGCCGTGGTAGAAGCCGCCGGGATCGACCGGCGAGAGCCCGTAAGGCGCCGGGGGAAGGACCGACCAGCGATGCTCGATCCCCGACCGGGCGGCCATCCGGGCGAACAGGGCGCGCGAACGCGGCTCGCGCAGCCGCCCCTCGGCCCAGCGAATGAAAGGCTCGTGGACGTCGTGCTTCGGAACGGCGGTGCCGATCGCGTTGAGATGGGCCTGGCTCGTACGACTTCCCTTGGAAATGAGTGCGCAATTGCAACCCAGATTAGATGAATGAGCGCTGAGGAAGTTCCCGCCGGCCCCGGCTGTCTCCGGATGGAGAAGGGCTGGTGCCCAGGGACGGAATTGAACCGCCGACACCGTGATTTTCAGTCACGTGCTCTACCAACTGAGCTACCTGGGCGTTCCGGCGGAGCCGAAGACGAGCGCCTATAGAAGGGCTCAGCGTTCGCTGTCCAGCCCGCCCTCTTCGTTTTCGAGCGCGGGCGGGCCCGGCACCCGGTAGGAGTCGCCGAGCCAGTTCAGCAGGTCGCGGTCACGGCAGCCGCGGCTGCAGAAGGGCTTGTGCTCGGCGCCGGCGGGCCTGCCGCAAAGAGGGCAGCCCTTGCCGCGGCTTCTAGGAGGGACGGGCGTGGACATGGCCGGCCCATGTGGTGAAGCCGGGCTCTTCCCGCAAGGCGACGGGCGCGCCGATGCGCCGCGCCAGCGTTTCGAGCCAGGCGGGGTTCTCCCGCAGCCGCGCGATCACGGCCGGAGCGGCGACCAGCTCCCGCCGGCCCACGCCTGGATACCGCTCCGCGCGCCGGAGCAGTGCGCGGGCGGCGCTCCCGGCGGAATCCCATTGCAGAAGCTCGGGCAGCGACGGCCGCTCGCGGCGGCGGATCACCTGCAGGAAGCCGAAGCCGTTCACCGCCGTCCGCTCGAAAGGCTGGGGGAGCGTCGAGTCGAGCGCCGCTGCCGCTCTCTGCCGCTCGCCCCGGGGAGGGAGCGTGGGCAGGTCGATTCCGATCGAGCCGCCGATGCCGAGGCGGCGGATCGCCCGCCCCGCCGCCGCTGCGCCCGCCACCGCCAGCTCCATCGGCGGCAGCGAGCCATCCACGTCCAGCAGGGTCATGGCCGGCGTCAGGCTCATCCTGAGGTGGCCGCCGCGAAAGCCGATGTCGCCCGACACCGCCTCCTCGATCAGCTCGGACCAGCCGGCCTCCTCGAAGCGATCCGGCGCGAGCTGCCGAAGCGGCGCCGCACCGGTGCGCTCCGCCAGTGCGGGGCCTTCCCGCTCCGCTTCCCCGGTGATCCGGCCCTTCGCGAGCTTGGGGTTGCCGGGCTCCGCGATCGCCTCCCTGGCGATCTCAACCCGGACCTTTTGCCCCTGGGTGAGCCCGGGCGGGAGCGGCTCGATCAGCACCGGGCCGGCAGCGGTCGTGACGAACCCGCGCCTGCCGGGAATGGTTATGTCGGTGAGCCACCCAGGCACGATCGATCCGCAGCGCAACTCGCCAGGAAGCTCGATCGCCGCCTCCAATATCTCGCCATCCTCGACGAGGATGGCGCGGTTCTCGCCTATCCCCTCCTCGTAGAGCCATTCAGCCAAGGGGATAGCCGGCGGCGCGAAGCAGGGTCCGAGTCTCGTAGAGCGGAAGGCCCATCACGCCCGAATGGCTGCCTGAAAGCATTCGCACCAGCGCCTCCGCCCGCCCCTGGATCGCATAGCCGCCAGCCTTGCCTCGCCACTCGCCGCCGGCGAGGTAGGCCTGGATCTCATCCGGCGACAGCCGCTTGAAGGCGACGACGCTGGTCGACAGTCGAACTCGCGTCCGACCCGCCGTGTCGGTCACCGCCACGGCCGAATGGACCCGGTGGCGGCGCCCTGAAAGGAGCGTCAGCGCCGCCCGCGCCTGGTCCTCGCTCTCGGTCTTCGGGAGGATTCGGCGGCCGGCGGCGACGACCGTGTCGGCGGCCAGCACGAGGCGTTCCGCGTCGAGCCCCGCCGCCGCTTTCTCGGCCGCCATCCGGCACGCGTATCGGTCGGGTAGCTCGGCCTTGTGCGGAGTTTCGTCGATCTCGGTCGGAATGACGGCGTCGGGCGTCACTCCGAGCCGAGCGAGCAGCTCGAGCCGGCGCGGCGAGGCGGAGGCGAGGATCAGTCGCACGGGGGCGGGCCCCGTCACTTGAATCGGTAGGTGATCCGACCCTTGGTGAGGTCGTAGGGGGTCAGCTCGACCAGGACTTCGTCGCCGACGAGGACTCGGATGCGGTTCTTGCGCATCTTGCCCGCGGTGTGGCCGAGGATCTCGTGATTGTTCTCGAGTTTGACGCGGAACATGGCGTTGGGCAGCAGCTCGACCACCTGCCCGCGCATCTCGAGTAGCTCTTCCTTGGCCATTTACCCTCTTGAACCGGCTCGCAAAACCGCGCCGCCATAACGGCTGAGCTGCGGAAAGGGAAGCTTTGCCCATCGGTCCCTGCTAGGGGCCCGCCATGCCCCCGCTGTTCACCATCGGCTACGAAGGCAAGACCCAGGCCGAGTTCCTGGACGAGCTTCAGGCCGCGGGCGTCGAGCTGGTCCTCGACGTGCGCGCCGTCGCCGCTTCGCGACGCCCCGGCTTCTCGAAGACCGCGCTCGCCGGGGGCCTGAGGGAGCGCGGGATCGACTATCTTCACCTGCGCGCGCTCGGCACCCCCGCCGACGGACGGCAGGCGGCGCGGGCCGGCCGGATCGCCGAGATGCGTATGATCTACGCGGCTCAGCTCGAGACTCCGGAAGCGGCGCTCGCCATGGAGCAGGCGCTGGCGGAGGCGTCCGCCCGGCCGGCCGCCCTGCTCTGCTACGAGCGCGAGGCACCGGACTGCCACCGCTCGATGCTTGCGGAGCGGATGGCGGGGCGGGCGGGGTTCGGGGTGCGGGACCTTTAGGCCTTGCCCTGCCGAAGCGGAATCGTCACCCCGGACTTGGTCCGGGGCCCACCTTTTTCTCAATCCCGGTGGAGGAAGAAGATGGATGCCGGATCAAAGCCCGGCATGACGGATGCCTCGCTTCCCTCACAACAGGACAAACTCCAGTCGCTGATGCCGTCAGTGCGAGCGAAGCGAAGCAATCCAGCCTGCGCCTGCCCGAGACGCCGCTGCCGGATTGCTTCGTCGCCGCGCTCCTCGCAAAACGAACCAGGCCTTGTCCTGCCGAAGCGGAATCGTCACCCCGGACCTGATCCGGGGTCCACCTTTTTCTCAATCCCGGTGGAGGAAGAAGGTGGATGCCGGATCAAGCCCGGCATGACGAATGCCTCGCTTCCATCACAACAGGACAAACTCCAGAGGCCCTACCTCGGCCTTCGCTCCAGATGCAGGTAGGAGGGGTCGAACTCGGCGACGCGCTGAAGCCGCTCCCAGTCGCCGATGACGACCTCGCCGCCGCGGAAGGTGAGCAGGCTTTCGTCGCGAAGCTTCTTGAGCATCCGGTTGACGTGCACCGAGGTCAGCCCGGTCACGTCGGCGAGGTCGGCCTGGGTGAGCGGCAGTGCGTAGCCGGTCTCGCTGCCGAGGTCGACGATGCGCAGCCGGACGAGCAGTTCGCAGAAGATGTGGGCGATCCGGGCGACGGCGCTGCGCCGGCCGATCGACAGGATCTTCTCGCGGTGGATGGCCGCGTCGAGAAGGGTCGAGAACCACAGCATCCGCCCGAGATGGGGGTGGGTCTCGGTGATCCCGCGAAGCGCGTCGTGGGGGACGAGCGCCACCCGGACCGGAGTCATCGCCCCGACATTGTGGTCGAGCTGCTTCAGGAGGAAGCCGTGCAGGTCGACGAAGTCGCCGGCGACGTGAAGCTCCATGATCTGCCGCTGGCCGTCCGCGAGGTCCTTGTAGCGGCAGACTATCCCCTCGAGGAGAAGCGTCGATGCGCTGAGGGTCGTGCCGGAACGAACGATCGCCCGCCCGCCGGGATGCTCGCGAAGCTCGGCGACGGAGGCGCGCAGCACCTCCTCCTCATCGCGGCCGACCACGTCGCGGGCGCGCAGCTTGAGGAGCAGGGCGGCGACTGCGTCGGCGGAGTCGGCCCGGGTGAGCTCAGCCGGCATCGCGCGCGTCCCTAGGCTGCTCCGCGGCCACGCCGGCCTCGGCGAGCTCGGAGTCGAGCCGCCCAGTCGCCCACAGCCAGCCCATCCTGAAGTCCGCGGCCAGCGACCAGAGCGGGTAGGTGAAGGTGGCCGGCCGGTTGCGCTCGACGACCGCGTGGCTGAACCAGGCGAAGCCGTAGCCGGCGAGCGGCAGGAGTGCGAGCAGCCGCCAGTCCCGAGCCGCCAGCGCGGCGGCGGCGATCACGATCACGAGGCCGGTCCCGGCATAATGGAGCCTGCGGGTCGCCGGCCGCCTGTGCTCGCGCAGATAATGCGGCCAGAAGTCGCGGAAGCGGCGGTAGCGGGTCACGCGCGCTCGTCGATGCCGAGGATCGGCCTTGTCATCGTCGCCCCTTGTCTGGAGGGGCAGCCATAGCACGAATCGCGCTCGCGGCACCCTCGCTTCTCTAACCGTTGACGACAGTCCCACCATTGGGGTGAAGCACCTGCCCCGCCATGTAGCTCGAATCCTCGCAGGCGAGGAACAGGAAGCTCGGCGCGACCTCGCTGGGCTGGCCGGGCCGGCCCATCGGAACGTCCTTGCCGAAATCGGGGATCTTTTCCGGCGGCTGCCCGCCGAACGGGTTCAAGGGGGTCCAGATCGGGCCCGGTGCCACAGCGTTGACCCTTATGCCGTCGCCGATCAAATTCTGGGACAGCGAGCGGGTGAATGCGGTGATCGCGCCCTTGGTCGCCGAATAATCGAGAAGCGCCTCGGAGCCCTTGTACATGGTGACAGACGTGCAGTTGATGATCGCGGCGCCGCTTTTGAGGTGGGGTCTGGCCGCCTGGACCATGAAGAAATAGCCGTAGAAATTGGTCTGGAAGGTGCGCTTGAGCTGCTCCTCGGTGACGTCGGTGATCTCCTCGTCCGGATGCTGCTCGGCGGCGTTGTTGACGAGGATGTCGAGCTTGCCGAGCTTCGCCACCGTCTCCTCGACCGCACGCTCGCAAAACGCCTTGTCGCCGACGTCGCCGGCAATGGCGATTGCGCGCCGCCCTTCGGCTTCGACGATCTCCTTCGTCTTCTGCGCGTCGTCATGCTCGCACAGATAGAGAATGGCGATGTCGGCGCCTTCGCGGGCGAACAAGGCGGCGACTGCCCGGCCGATGCCGCTGTCGGCGCCGGTGATAAGCGCCACCTTGCCCTCGAGCCGGCCCGAGCCGGGATAGCGCGGCGCCCAGTCGGGCTTGGGCTCGAGCTCGCTTTCATGGCCGGGCAGAGCGTCCTCATGGACCATGTCGAGAGTTTCGGTGTCGCCCATGGCCCTACTCCTTGGGCGCGATGCCCGCGCCTTCCTCGCCGAACGCCTCGATGGTGGACTGATCCTGCTCGTCCCGCGCCGGCGCCTTCTCCGCCGCGGTCCTGCGGCCGTCGCGGCCGACGGTGAAGGCGTTGCGGCTGCCGTCGCCCGGATCGTCGGACATCTGGTTGTTCTGGTTGAGCGCCTGATCGGTCGAGTCGGGATTGTGCTGGTTCTTGGCCATGGAATCGTCCTTGAAGGGGTCTGGGAAGGTAACCGCCGCCCCGCGAGCCGGTTCCGAGCGGACCGCCGCCGTCACCCCGAACTTGTTCAGGGTCCGGTTCTCCACGCGCACACCGGCTCGCCGGATGCTGAAACAATTCAGCATGACGGATGGATCACGTGGTGGAGGAGCCTCAGCTCCGGATCGGGCTGATCTTCAGGTCCGCGCGCCCCGGCCCCGGCCGCCCGACGTCGCCCGACTTCAGGCCCTTTGGCGGCGCTCCGGCGGCGACGCACTGGGCGACCACCACCGGATAATCGACATCGATGTTCTGCATCACCGCAGCTTCGGTCGCGGCGGTGCAGGCGGCCTGGCTCTCGTAGCGCGCCTCGAGCGTCCGCACCTGCTGGCACGGCGCGTCGCCTTCGCCGCAGCCCATGATCGCGATGAGGAAGATGCCCGGACCCATGGCAGCCAAACCCACGTGAATCCTGCCTGTTCCAATCGTTCCGCTTCCGCATCGGCACTCAGGTGCTTCGTCCGAAGGCAAGTTGGTAGGACGCTTCACGATTTGCGGCCCCGTATCGTGGCGTGCCCGTCTTGCGAGCTCTTTAAAATTGGAATATGATTTCTTTCGCTTGTTATTGCTCCAAGACGGGGATGGAGTCTGATTATGAGCGTCAATCTGCCTTCACATTTTGACTTCGGTATCGACCTCGGACTTGGTCTTAGCGGGATTCCAACGAGTTACAGCATCGGCATAAGTAACCTTCCGAAGATCAACGTGGGAATTGATCCGATACGGATGCAAATTGATCCGATCGAGATCAGACCAATGGAGTTTTCGTTTCGGCTGAAAGAAATCCCTTCGGTGCGGATGCATTTCCCCACGGACTACAGGATTTGCTTCGGGCTGCTCGGCACCGAGGTGGCGAGCATCAGGCTGTGCGGCCAGGCTCAGGTCATCACCGAGCCTTACGTGCCCAATCCCTGCGAATGCGTCCGCGGTCGGGCCGTGGGCGGTGGCATCGCCAACGTGGCTGAGCCGACGGCCGTTTCGGGCTAGACGCCATGGCCCGTCAGCTCCCTACCGACCTCCCGCCGCCGGTGTTTCGCGGATCGCCGCGGCGCCTGTCTTCGTTGAACCTGACTCCGGGCCGGTGCGAAGGCGAGATCGTCTTGCCGAAGGCCCTTGCCCCGCACGGGGTCATGACGTCGCTTCCGCTGCAGGCGCATAGTGGCGGAGGCGCGAGCGTCTCGCTCTCCCGCACGACTCCGCCCGGCCGCTATAAGGCCCAGCTTCGACTGGGCGACGAGACCGTTCCCGTCGAGCTCGACGTCGCCCCGGCGCCCCGCCTGAAGGTCTTCCCGACGACCGCCCATTTCACGGCCAGCCCCGGCGGCGAGGCGAGCGTCGATGTCACCTTCGCCAATGTCGGCAATGTCGCCGTGGAGCTGCCTTCGCGCTTCGTGGCCGGCATTTTCGACGACGACGGGCTCGAGATCGCCTTCGTTGAGGCGTATCGCAACGACAGCGACGATCCGGTGCGGCTGTTGGGCTCCTTTCTGCGCGGCCTGCGCAACGGCTATGGCGGCCTGCTCAAGCTGCGCGTCGGAAAAGGGGTGGGGAGCCTGGAGCCCGGCGACGAGCGCACCGTAAAGTTGAGCGCGCACCTGCCCGAAACGCTCAAGCCGGGCCATTCCTATCATGGCATCTGGAAGCTCGGCCCACTCCATTATCGAATCACCGTAGCGGCCCAGAAATAGAGGTGTGAGGTGGCGATCACCCCCTGCAAGCGCGAAAAGATCGATTTCGGCACGCTCGACCCGCTGATCAAGCAGGCGGTCGCGGCGCAGCTCGCCTTCGCCGGCGAGCTGCTGAACATAGCCGGCGCCGGGGCGCAGGCCGTGCTCGGGCGCCTCGGGCGGAGGAAGCTTCCACGGCGGGCCCAGTGCTGCGACATCCCCGAGGCCTGCTGGATGCCCAAGGGGCTCGGCGAGATCGAATGCGAGCTGAGGCCGGACGGCACCGGCCAGGTGAAGCTGATCGTCACCAACAACGATTTCCGCGCCCGCAACCTCACCGTGCGCAGCGCCGGGGCGGGGGCCGGCATGGTGACCTTGGGCGCAGTGCCGGCCACCCTCGGACCAAAGGAACGGGTGACGGTGGTCGCCCACTTCGCTGCCCCCGGCCAGCACGGCACCCATGAAGGCGTGCTCTGGGTGTCCCTGTGCAGCGACCATTATCTGCGCTGGACGATCAGGGTGGGGGAGCGCGAGTCCGCCTGCTGCTACGAGGTCACGGTCGACGACAATCCCGATTATGTCGTCCATTGGTACGACCATTTCTACTGCCCCAAGCCCTGCCTGGGCGTCCACGGCCGCCAAGGCTGACGGCAATGGTGAAGGACCGCATTCTCGGCCTACTCAAGGGCGCGACCGAAGTGAACCTTCGCTACACCGCGATCGCGCTCAACCTGGCCAAGCAATATGTCAAGGAGTTCGACGGCGTCGTCCGCCGCGGGGCGCCGGGCGCCGAGGAGTCCGAGCCGCCCTCGAGCGGCGGCGGAGTGAAGCGGCGGCCGCCCATCTTCCTGGTCGGCACCGCCGGAACGGAAGCGGGCGGCGCCTTCGTGCTCAACAACAGCGCCGATTCGGAGCTCGCG
>DATHBY010000432.1:0-1946 GCA_035295885.1 Allosphingosinicella sp. | reverse complement strand
TCGAACGCCGGAAGCTGGATTGCTTCGTCGCTGCGGCGAAGCGGCAGTTTATCCGGAGCGCCGCCGCAGGCGGCGGCGAAGGGCTCCTCGCAATGACGGAGAGGCCGCGCTTGTGACCGCCCGAGGCAACCCCTATCTTCCCCCCATGGCCGAAGCATCCGACATCGCGATCACTCCCGCAGCGGCGGCGCGTGTCGCGGCGATCGCCGAGCGGCAGGGAAAGCCGGCCATCTTGCGGCTGAGCGTCGAGGGCGGCGGCTGCGCCGGCTTCAGCTACCGTTTCGGCCTGGCCGACGAGGTCGAAACGGACGACCTCGTCGCCGGCGAGGGTGGAGTCACGCTGGTGGTCGATCCGATGACCCACGACCTCGTGAAGGGCGGAGCGGTCGATTATGTCGAATCGCTCGGCGGCTCGGCCTTCCAGGTCAGGAATCCCAATGCGGCGTCGGGTTGCGGCTGCGGGAGCAGCTTCTCGGTCTGATCGCCTCGCTGCGCTTCAGAGCGCCCAGCCCTTTTCCGTCAGCCATTTCACCAGGCTGCCCTCACCGCCGGCCCGGTCGCTTCCGGGCACCAGCATGATGACGTCGCCGCTCGGACTCACGACCGAAACCGGGTTGCCGGAGCCGCCCGCTCGGGCGCGGTGGCAGAATTGCCTGCCCATGACGAGGTGGCCGCGATAGGGCCCGTTGCGAAGCACGCCGTAAAGCCAGCCTTCCATCGCCGGCGGTGCCTGGTTTGCCGCGGAGATCATCCGACCGGCCTCAGGCGGGAATGATCAGGGAAAAACGGGAGACGAGCTGGGTCAGCAGCAGGACCGTGGTGACTGCTGCCAACCCTCCCATCCCGGTGGCTGCGCGACTGTTCAGCATTGGAAGGCCTCCCGCTTCCGGTAGCAAATCCTGGGAGGCCTTTTGCGCCCGATCGGTCCGGACATCCACGAGAAGCACTGGCAAATGTCCGCCCCGGGGGCCTCCGTTCCGGCGCCCCGGTGCGGAGTGTTGACGAAAAGTGCGGAATTGTGCGCATAGGAGCCGCGAGCGGGAGCGGGTGCGATGCGCGGGGATGTCGAAGTCGAGGGGAGCGATCGCATCGTGCTCAGGGTGCGCGAGGAGCTCGCCCGCCGCCGCCTCTCGCGCCAGTGGCTGGCCGATCAGGCCAAGGTCAGCCTGTCCACCCTCGAAAAGGCGCTCTCGGGCCGCCGCCCCTTCACCCTGGCGACCGTGGTGAGGCTGGAGGAGGCGCTGAGCATCAGCCTGCGCAACCGCCCCACCGGAGCCGAGAGCCAGGCCGCCGGTGTCTACGCTCCCGAGGAAATGGGCGCCTATGCCCGCCCCGCGGTTCGCTGGCTCGAGGGCGAATATCTTACCCTTCGCCCCTCGTTCAGCGAGGCCGGCGCCCTCTTCTCCTATCTGACGGCGATCGAGTGGGACGAAGCCAAGGGCTATCTCACCTTCAGCGAAACCCAGCGCCTCGACCGCGACTATGCGCAGCAGGGCTTCGTCTGCTTCCCGCATCTTTCCGGACATATCTATCTGGTGACGAGCTACTCCGGCCAGTACCGGATGGCCCTTCTCAACCGCCCCTCCGGAGGCGGCGCCCTGAACGGAGTCCTCACCACCCTCGTCACCGGGCGGGGCGCGGAGCTGACGCCCGCGGCCGTGCCCATCGCGCTGCTTCCGACCGGCAGCCAGTCGGAGCCGCAGCTGGGCCTCGTGAGAGCCGGCGACCGCTGCTACGACGGCTATCGCGAGTGCGTCGACGCGATCACGTCACGCGGCTACGCGCTCTTCCCGATTTAGGCCGGATCGACATCCAGCGTCCCTTCGATCCCCCTCTCCCCGGCGGGGAGAGGGATCGATGATCGCGGCGGCCTACAGCCTAGACTTTGTCCTGCCGAAGCAGAATCGTCACCCCGGACTTGATCCGGGGTCCACCTTTTTCTCAAC
>DATHBY010000431.1:0-7664 GCA_035295885.1 Allosphingosinicella sp. | reverse complement strand
TCGCTGATATCAGCCGCTTTCGTGAGCGGCAACGAAGCCCTCTTTTGCAGAGAGCCGCAACCCCGGAGCGGGCCGCCGGTGCGGCCCGCTCCGGCTGCGGATCAGCTGTTCTTTTGTTTGAGGGCTTCGCCGAGGATGTCGCCGAGGCTGGCGCCCGAGTCGCTGCTGCCGTACTGAGCGACCGCCTGCTTCTCCTCGGCGATCTGCATCGCCTTGATGGAGAAATTGGGCTTCTTGGAGCGGTCGAAGCCGATCACCATTGCGTCGAACTTCTGGCCGACCTGGAAGCGCTCGGGGCGCTGCTCGTCGCGGTCGCGGCCAAGGTCGGCGCGCTTGATGAAGCCGGTCGCCCCATCGTCGCCCACCTGAACCTCGAGCCCGCCGTCGCGCACTTCCAGCACGGTGACGGTGACCACCTCGTTCTTGTTGACGCTGCCGGCCGCGCCGCCGCCGACCGCGACACCGCCGCGCTCGAGCTGCTTCATGCCCAGCGAAATGCGCTCCTTCTCGACATCGACGTCGAGCACCACCGCGCGGACCATCTCGCCCTTGTGGTGGAGATTGAGCGCTTCGTCGCCCGACAGGCCCCAGGCGATGTCGGACATGTGCACCATGCCGTCCACGTCGCCTTCCAGCCCGATGAACAGGCCGAACTCGGTCGAATTCTTGACCTCGCCCTCGACCTCGGTGCCGACCGGGTGCGTGGAGGCGAACGCCTCCCACGGATTGGCCTGGGCCTGCTTGAGCCCCAGCGAGATGCGGCGCTTCTCCTCGTCGACCTCGATCACCGCTACGTCCACTTCCTGGGACGTGGAGACGATCTTGCCCGGGTGGACGTTCTTCTTGGTCCAGCTCATCTCGGAGACGTGGACCAGCCCCTCGATGCCGGCCTCCAGCTCGACGAAGGCGCCATATTCGGTGATGTTGGTGACCCGGCCCTTGAACACGCCGCCGACCGGATATTTCGAGCCCGCGCCCTCCCACGGATCGGCCTCGAGCTGCTTCATTCCGAGCGAGATCCGCTGGGTCTCGCGGTTGATGCGGATGATCTGCACCTTCACCGTGTCGCCGATGTTGATCACCTCGGACGGGTGGTTGACTCGCTTGTAGGAAATGTCGGTGACGTGGAGCAGCCCGTCGATCCCGCCGAGATCGACGAAGGCGCCGTAATCGGTGATGTTCTTGACGACCCCGTCGACGACCTGGCCCTCGGCGAGGCTCATGATCAGGCCCGAGCGCTGCTCGGCCCGGGTCTCCTCGAGGATTGCGCGGCGCGAGACGACGATATTGCCGCGGCGGCGGTCCATCTTCAAGATCTGGAAGGCCTGCGGGATGTCCATCAGCGGAGTGACGTCGCGAACCGGGCGGATGTCCACCTGGCTGCCCGGAAGGAAGGCGACGGCGCCGCCGAGGTCGACGGTGAAGCCGCCCTTGACGCGGCCGAAGATCGCGCCCTCGACCTTGTTGCCGGCGGCATATTCCTGCTCGAGCTTGTCCCAAGCGGCCTCGCGGCGGGCGCGGTCGCGAGACAGCATCGCCTCGCCCTGGTGGTTCTCGACCCTGTCGACATAGACGTCGACGACGTCGCCGATATTGATCTCCGCCTTCTGGCCCGGAGCGGCGAACTCGCGGAGAGCCACCCGGCCCTCGCTCTTCAGGCCGACGTCGATCACGGCCATGTCGTTCTCGATCGCGGTGACCGTCCCCTTGACGACCTTGCCCTCGAAACCCTCATTCTCGCCGCCGAGAGTCTCGTTCAGAAGTTTCGCGAAATCGTCGCGAGTCGGCATCGCCGTGGTGGCCATAATCCTGGTATTCCTTCGTTGCTTTTATTCCGGCCGCCGGTTGTCTCCGACGGTCTTGGAATGAACCCTGCCGCGCCCGCCCCATGCGGAGCGCGGCGTCCATGCGGGCGAGCGAAAGTGGAGGCAGGCCCTCACCCGGACCGCTTTTCGCGGTCGTCTCTCTCCCCTGCAGGGAGAGGGGGGTCAGAAAAGCAAAAAGGCGCGTCGGGGGCGGGCGTTTCGCCTCTACCTCCCGCGCGCTGAGCCTTAGCCGAGCCTCCACAGGCGCTTAGCGCCCGCTGGACGGAGGGGCATATAGGGGAGTCGCCTCTGAGGGGCAAGCGGGTTTGGGTGGGGGAGGCATCGCCCCCTGCGTTCGGCCCTTCCCCGTCATTCCGGCGAAGGCCGGAATCCATGAGCCATGGCCGAGCGAGCTTGTCCGCTTCGGTGTTCATGGACCCCAGATCGAGTCCGGCGTGACGATCCGCGGAGCGACCGGTGCCTTGGTTTCCCAATGGGATACGTCCGCATTTTGTCGGAAGGCACGAAGGCACAAAGGTACAAGCATATCTGAATTTTAGGTGCTCGAAGGGCGCGGTACAGGACCGGATGCCTGCCCGAGCCACAGCGCGTTCGAGCTTGAGCTATAGCACTCTGTGCTATATATCGAAGGCGCTGACAGGGAGTCGCAGCCGCGGATGAAGAAGGATCGAGCGAGAATGATGGCCAGAAAGCGGACCTATCGAAGCGACGTCCTTCGCTCGGCGCATCTGGCGGCGCAGGACCTTCATGCAATCGGCGCGATCGACAAGGCGACGATGCGGGAGTTTGACCGCGCCTGTCTGACCCAGATCGAAGAGCTGGATTCCGACGCGATCAAGCGAATTCGCAACGATGCGGGGATGAGCCAGAGTGTCTTTGCGCTGACGTTGAACGTGGCTCCATCCCTGGTGAGCCAATGGGAGCGCGGAGAGAAGAAGCCGAGCGGACCGTCGCTGAAGCTTCTGAACCTGGCTGATAAGAAGGGTGTGGATGCGATACTTTGAGGGCGTACTGGGGCGGGCGTCTTCGCCTCTGTTCCGTCGCGCTTATCCTGAGCCTCCGCAGGCGTTTAAGGCCCGCCGGACGGAGGGCATATAGGGGGCGACCCTGGTGCCAGGCACCGAGGGAAAATCCTAGCGGAGGGTCCGGAGCGTTAGCGGCGCGCAGGGCGCGCAGGGCGCGAAGGGCGCGCAGGGCGCGTGGTCGTCGCGGTCGATGGTTTCCTCGAGAAAGGCGCGACTTCCGGTGCCGGGCACCAAGCAGAACGATTGGTGACAGTCAGTGGCGACCGTCATCCTTCATTCCAAAAGGGGCTGAAGCGTGATTGGCGTCACGCCTCGGCAGGAATAGGATGTGGCAGGTGGTGGCGGAAAGGAGGCCACGATGAGCCTGACCCGAACTTGCCTGATCCTCGTTTCCGTGGTTGTCGCCGGCGTGGCAGGACGACCTGCCGCCGGCGCGGTCTACGGTCCCTGCCGGTTCGACTCGCAGACGCTGCGCTTCGGCGGCACGGTCGCCGAGACCACGGCCTGCCTGCTGCGCAAGGTGCGCGAACGCGGCAGCGGCGCCGACCCTCAGCCGGTGCCGTCCTGGCTGCTCGACCGCGTTGCGCGACCCGTCTCGTTCACGGCCGCCAAGCTGCAACGATATCTCCAGGCGAAGGGAGTCGCGTCTTCCGATATCACCGACCGCCTGGTGCTGGGCGACACCCCCGAGCGCCGCTACTTCGTCATCCACGACACCAGCTCTCCCGAGATCCCGACCTCGGCTACCGTCTTCCCATCCAACATCGACGCACCGAGTTACTCCGGCAACAACCTCTCGGGCTGGGGGAGCACCGCGCAAAGGGTGAACCTCATCATCAGCCGCGACGGGCGGTCGCGGCGGCTGCGGGAATGGGGTTCCAGCCGGCCGTTGCCGGCGACCAAGATCGAACAGAACAACCGGGTTCCGGCGGCACGCAAGGTCTTCGTCCATGTCGAGAACATCCAGCCGAGGATCAAGCCGCCCGGCACCTGGGCGTGGCGGGCTCCTCAGCCGGGCTTCTCCCCGGCCCAGGAGCAAAGGCTTGCCCTCGCCTATATCGTCGCCAGCCTGCGGGCGGGGCGGTGGCTGATTCCCGCCTATCACTTCAACATCGACCAGGGACTGCCGGACGTGCACGACGATCCCCAGCACGCCGATCTCGCAAGCTGGGTGGAGAGGGTCGCTGCGATCGAGGCCGAAATCGCCGCGATCGACTGACCTGCGCCGCGAGTCCCGATGCCAGGGAGCCTCCCCGGGACTTCTGGTGCCAGGGCTTCTGGTGCCAGGCACCAAGGGGAAATCCTAGAGTTTGTCCTATTGTGATGGAAGCGAGGCATTCGTCATGCCGGACTTGATCCGACATCCACCTTCTTCCTCCACCGGGATTGAGAAAAAGGTGGACCCCGGATCAAGTCCGGGGTGACGATTCTGCTTCGGCAGGACAAAGTCTAGTGGGACTGGTGCCAGGCACCAGGGGGAATTCCTAGCGGAGGCGGCCGGAGCGTTCGGCGGCGCGCAGGGCGGCGTGGTCTTCGGGGTCGAGGCCTTGCTTGAGAAAGGCGCGCCAGTCGTCGATGCGCTCGCGGGCCGGGGCGAGGTCGGTGAGCGGGTCGGCGGCGAAGCCGAGATGGGCGCGGGCGCTCGACCAGGGCCAGCCTTCCGGCCGGCCGCACAGCCGGGCGCGCACCGGATTGAGCTCGACGTAGCGAAAGCAGACGTAAAGACGCCGCTCGTCGAGCGGGACCGAGCCGAAGCGGCCCTGCCAGAAGGCGCCGCACCAGCCCCGGCGCTGGTTGATCTCCAAGGCGTAGCGGCGATGCGCCCGGCCAAGCGCGGCGGCAAGGCCGTCGGGGCTCGACGGCACGAGGAGGAGATGGACGTGGTTCGGCATCAGGCACCAGGCCCAGATGGCGGTCCCGGACTTCGCGCAGCCGTGGCCCAGCAGGGCGACGTAGCGCCCGTAGTCGTCATCCGAGTAGAAGGTCGGCTCTCGCCGCGCGCCGCGCGCCGTGACGTGATGCGGAATCCCCGGAAGGACGAGGCGGGCGGGACGGGCCATGAGCGAAAGCTAAGCGAAAAGGAAAAGCGAAGGCAAGTTTATCCTCGTTAAACGCTGAAATGGCGTGCGGGTGCGATGGGGGCGTGGTCCCAGGCTGGCTTGCCCATTGATGCCGGCACCGAAACGCATTGGTGCCAGGCACCTAGGAAAAATCAAAGGTGCCCGGCACTGGCCGATCTCGGGCCGGCACTGGCCGATCTCGGGCCGAGCCGCGTATGCGGGGCTTCCGGGCCGCGACCCAGCGGTTCCGGGGCGGGAGCGACAGCCCGTGCAGGAGTCCGGTCGGATCGCTTAAACCCTTGTTTTTGCTGGAGCCGCCTTCGTCGGGAGGAGTTGAACGGGAGTGGGGCCATGAGGAGAATTGCGATGAAGAAGCTCGTACTGACCACCTTGGCGACCGGAATGCTCGCCATGCCGGCTCTGGCGCAGACCTTCCCCAATCCCGCCGGATACGAAAGTCGCGGGGCGTGCCAGAGCGCCTTCATGAAGGCGCGCAACGAGGTTCGGCAGAATCCTGATATGCGTCACCCGAACGACAAGGCGCTGACTCCGTCGGAATATAATCGCGCCGACCGCGAGAATTGGGAGTGCCGGCAGGCCGCGGACGGCCGCTGGTATTTCGTCCGGCGCTGAGCGGACGGTCGGTGAGGGGCCTGCCCCTGGAAGCGCAGGCCCCCGCGGGCCCGCCTTAATTGGGGCCGTCGTTGCCGTCCTTCTTGTCCTTGATGTCGATGTCGGGATTGCCCTTCTTGTTGATTCCGACGTCGACGTCGGGACCGAGGTCGGGGGTGAGATCGGGAACGTCGATGTCGAGGCCGCGCTCGTTGATCCGGACCCGGGCTCCGCCCGGATCGACCCGGTAGCGGACTCCGTTCTCGACGACGATCCGGCTGTCCCTGTCGCCGAGCCGCACCCGGGTGCCGTCGGCGTCGATCCGCCAGGTAGCGCCATCCTCCTCGACGATCCGGGCGCCCTTCGGGAAGGACGTGCTTCCGGCCGCCGCGGTTCCGCCGGCCGCGGCGCTGCCATCGCCGCCGGTCGCGGCCGTGCCATTGTCTTCGCCGGCGGCCGCGGTGCCGTTGGCATCCGCCATATTGGCATCGTCGCGCCGGTTGTCGCCGCAGGCGGCGAGGCCAAGGCAGGCCGCGCCGAGAGCGGCGGTGAGAGCGAGCTTCTTCATATCTTTCCTCCGATGGGGCCCGATGCAGCTGCACTGGGCGCGAGAGACTCCCGGGGACACATGGCCGGGCGCCTCTACAACGGCAGCACTAGGGACTGCCGTGCGGTTCAATGCGGGGGCGGACGTTTCGGTTCCTCACCGACCGCAACGGAGGCGGCGCCCGCCCGCGGCCGATCCCTCCCGCCCGGCCTGTCCAGGCGCCGCCGCTTGCTGTAGGGTGACCGCTTCGGCCCGGCCCTGCCCCGGGCCAGGGGACGGACATCGGCCGCGACTGGGGGAGAAAGCTCATGAAGCTGTCATCCGGCCTCGGAGTCGCGCTGCTGCTCCTGGCGGCGGCACCGGCCGCCGCGGCGGAGCGGAGCGGGCCCGCCCCCCGGGCGTGCCGCGGCGCGGTGAACGATTCGGGGTTCGTCGCGATCGGCGGGATCCGGCAATGGGTGACGATCCGGGGGAGGAACTGCGCCAATCCGGTCATCCTCTTCCTCCACGGCGGCCCCGGCAATCCGCTCAGCCCTTATGGCGAGCGAATCTATGCCGGATGGGAGGAAAGCTTCACCCTGGTCCAGTGGGACCAGCGCGGCGCCGGCCGGACCTTCGCTCGCAACGCGCCGCCGGCCGAGCTCGCCATCGGCCGGATGACCGAGGATGGAGTCGCGCTCGCCGAATATCTGCGGGGGCGGCTCGGGCAGGAGAGGGTCATCCTTGTCGGCGGCTCCTGGGGCAGCGTGCTCGCGGTCCACATGGCGCTGGCGCGGCCGGACCTGTTCCACGCCTATCTGGGCGCCGGGCAATTGGTGAACTACCGGCGCAATCTTGCGGCGAGCTACGGCCGGCTGCTCGTTCTCGCCCGGGCCGCGGGGGACGAGGCGACGCTCGCGAAGATGGCCGCGCTCGGGCCGCCGCCGTGGACCGATCCGCGCAACGCCGGAATCCTCCGGCGCTCGACCCGCGCCTACGAGCGCAAGGCGAGCGTCGCCGCCCCGGACGGCTGGTGGACTCCGGCGCCCGCTTATTCGGACCCAGCGAGCCAGGCGGCCCTGGAGGCGGGCGACGATTTCTCCTACCTGCAGTTCGTCGGCGCCGCCGGCGACGGCATGGCCGCGAAGATCGACCTGCCGGGTCTCGGGGTGGATTTCGCAATCCCCGTCTTCCTGGTGCAGGGCGCGGAGGACCTCGTCACCGTGCCGGGCCTGGCGAGGGCCTGGTTCGACTCGATCAGGGCGCCGCGCAAGGATTCCGGCTGCTCGCGGCCACGGGGCACGATCCCAACGCCGCCATGGTGGAGGCGCAGTACGAGATACTGACGACCCGGATCCGGCCCCTCATCCGCAAGGGGGGGCATAGTCGCCGCGCCTTTACGCGCCGCCGGGCCTCATGAACGCCTGCGCCGCGGCCGGGCCGGGACAGCCGGACGGTCGGTTCCCCGGCCGGCCGACGCAACCCGCCGCTTACATGCGCCTTTGTCTTTGAAAACATTACGCTTTGCATGTGGCTTCGAACATGGTTAAGGCCGCTCAGCCACCGAGGATTCAGTTCCTTCGGCAGCGGGGGCCGGGGGCCCGATTTACGCGAC
>DATHBY010000430.1:0-9126 GCA_035295885.1 Allosphingosinicella sp. | reverse complement strand
TGCGGCCCAGCGCGGACGGGACGGCTATGCGTGGGATTTCTCGGCCCTGGTCGGCGGCGAGCGCCACCGGCTGTGGCTCGGCACCAGCGGCGAGGGACCGGCGTGGGCCGGCCCCGATTATGTCGAACTCAACGCCCTCTACGCCTATCATGTCGGAGGCGCCTGGGATTTGAACGCGGGTATCCGCTACGACGCCAAGCCGTGCCCGAACCGCGCCTATGGAGTGCTCGCCGCCCAATATGACGACGGCGAGGCCCTGTGGTTCGGAGCCTTCGGCTACCTCTCCCACAAGGGCGAAGTGAGCGCCCGCCTGGCCGGCTATTACAACCGGACGCTCGCCGGCAAACTCGTCCTCCAGCCCAGCGCGGAGGTGGACTATTACGGCGAGGACGTGCCCGAGCTCGGGCTCGGCCGGGGCTTCGGCTATGCCGAGGCGGGCCTGCGCCTGCGCTACGAGATCAGGGAGGCCTTCGCCCCCTATGTCGGCCTCAGCTGGTCGCGCGACCTCGGCCGCACCGCCCGCCTGACCCGCGAGGAAGGGGAGGATCCGGAGACCAGAAGCGTCGTCATGGGGGTGCGTTCGGCGTTTTGACGGTTAGGCGAGCAGGTCCTGCTCCTTCGCGTGCGTGTCGATATAATGCTTCACGAACGCGCAGGCGGGCACCACCTTCAGCCCCTGCGCCCGCACGTCGTCCAGTGCGCCCTTGACCAGTCTCGAGCCGATCCCCTGCCCCTCCAGCGCCTCGGGCACCTCGGTATGGGTGAAGGTGATCCGCCCGTCGCGCAGGCGATAGGCGGCAAGCGCCAGCCGGCCGTCCATCTCCAGCTCATACTGGTTCGCCGTTTCGTTGTTCCTGACTTCGCCTGCCATCGCTTTCTCCTTACGCGGCCCTCATAGGGGCGATCACCTGTTCGGCGAAGCGGTCCATTTCCTCCGCCTGCGGGCTCATCTGCAGAAGCAGCAGGTCGAGGCCCGCAGCCTCATATTCCTCGATCCGCTCGCGCACCTGCTCGGGCGTGCCGACGAAACCGGGCCTGAGGCCGCGGTTCGAGACCGAATATTCCTGAAGCTTCAATTCGCGCTCGAGCTCGGTCCCCGACAGCCACTGGTCGAAATTGTCGAAGCCCCTGGGCGGCTCGGGCGGCAGCGCCGTGATCCGCTCCAGCTCCCTCTTCGCCTCCGACTCGCTGTCGCGGACGACCGCGTAGGCCGCCATTCCATATTGCATCCGCGGCGCCCCCGCCTGCTCCCGCCGAGCCGCCATGTCGGCGATCTTGGGAGCGATCGCCTCGACCGGATCGCCGTGCATCACATAGGCGTCGCACTGCTCCGCGATCATCGTCTTGGCCGCTTCGCTCTCGCCGCCCGCGTAGAGGGTCGGCCGAGGCTTGCGAAGCGGCTTGGGCTCGCAGATCGCCTCCGTCAGCTTGTAGCGCTCGCCCTCGTAGCTGAAGCGCTTGTGGGTCCACAGGCCGTCCACCACGTCGAGCCATTCCCGGGTCCGCGCGTAGCGGTCGTCATGCTGGTCGAACTGCAGGCCATATTTGGTCGCCTCGTCCGCCCACCAGGAGGAGACGACGTTGAGCGACAGCCGCCCGCCGCTGATATTGTCGATATTGGCCGCCTGCTTGGCGAACAGGGCCGGCTGGTGGAAATTGGGCCGTACCGCGACCATCAGCTCGATCCGCTCGGTGACCGCCGCCAGTGCCGCCGCGGTCGACCAGGCGTCGAGCGCGGGCTCCTCCACCCCCTTGATGTCGTTCAGGTTCAGCTCGGCGATCAGGCTGAGGTCCCAGCCCGTCTCCTCGCTGCGCAGGGTGAGGCGGCGGACATAGTTCCAGCTCGCCTCCATCCCTTCGTCCTCGACGTTGCGAAGCCAGCCGCCGAAGACCGGCATCCAGTAACCGAAACGCATCTCGTCATGTCTCCCGCATGGCCGCTTCGAGGTAATCAACGAGCCGGTCGTGCGGGTCCCAGCCGAGCACGTCCAGCGGCTTCGCGACGAAATTGGAGAGGGCGTTGATGTCGTAGAAGCGGGCGGTGCCGTCGCGGTCGTCGATCAGATATTCGACCCCGCCCACATCGAGCCCCGCCGCCTGAGCGATCCGTTCCGCCGCCTCGACCAGCCCGGGCGGCGGAGTCGCCGCACTCATCCGCATCGCCGCCCGACCCGGCTGGGCCAGGCAGGCGTCGGCCGGGCACAGGTCGAAGCTGTCGCCGCCGCTTTCCACCTCGATCGCGTAGAGGAACCTGCCGCCCAGAGTCTCGACGCGGGTGATCGCCCCGCCCCGTGCGGGGACGTAATCCTGGACCAGCAGGACGGAATCGACGCTTTCCGGCACGGTGCCCCCGGCGATCGACTCGGCCAGATCCCCCTCGCTCGAGTAGCGCACGATGCCGGCGCCCGAACCGCCGATATTCGCCTTGACGAGTAGCGGCCAGCGCATCGTCCGGGCGGCGCCGAGCAGATCCTCGCGGCGATGGACGACCCGGGTCTCGGGAACATTGTAGCCGAGCCTGGAGATGAGCGAGAGCTGCCGCGCCTTGGAGGAATCGACGGCGACAACCTCGGCCCCGTTCAGAACCCTGGCCCCGTTCGCCGCCCAATGGGCGAGAAGGGCTTCGGCATAGAAGATACCGTGCTCCGCCTCCCGCAGGAAGCTCGACATGGCGACCCGGCTCAGCACGACCGGCGCTGGAATGTCGGACGAGGCGGGATCGAAGCCGTGATCGGAGAGACGGATCGCCTCGTAGCGGACTCCGCGCCGCTTCAGCAGGGCGAACAGGGGCTCAAACCATGTCGGGTGCTCGTAGAGCAGAGCCAGATCGGGACTCATCGGCAGACCTTGCGGGAGGAAAGCGCCATGTAGCGACGGCGGGGCGGAATTGAAGGTGCGATTGCGGCCGGGAGCTGCTTGGGGCACATCCGGTCGGGGAGACGGCCGATGGACTCGGATATCAACCATTTCACACAGGCCGGCTTCGAGGTGCGGGCGACGGACGCCGATGCCCTGACCCGGTCGGTTCAGCCCTACGCCGACCGGTGCGTCCCCGAGGCTCTCGCGGGAGCGGACCTCATCTGCCTCGTTCGCGATCCGTCAGGAGCGGAGCTGTGGATCGGCCTCAAGAAGCTGGAGAGTGGCGAGCTCGAGCTGGCCAGCTTCAATCCCGCGTTCGCCGGCGAAGGGCGAGCCAAAGTGGAAATCGTCGGCGACGTTTCGGACCCGCAGTGGAAGCCGTTCGAGATCGCCGTCACCGCCCGCTTTGCCGGAGAGGAAGTCCCTCTCGTCTTCGATTTGGCAGATCCCCGCCAGGCCGCCCAGGCGAAGCCCGGCAAGGCGCTCGCCGTGTCGCTCGCCGGCTTCAGCTTCGACGCCCGCATCTTCAAGGACGAGAAGGGCTATTACTCGGCGCAGAAGAAAGAGGGCGCCCAAATCGCCTTCGCCGCAAATCATTTCATTCCCAGCGGGTTGTTCACCGCCGAAGCCGGAGGCAAGGCGGATTCGGAGCGGCCGACGGCTTATGCCGATTTCGCGGGTACGGTGCTCAAGTCGGAGCTTCGAACCAATTCAACGGGCGGCGGCCGATTCTGGTGGGCGCTCGTGCGCACCTATGGCGATTACACGATCGATGTGGTCCTCCATCCGTCCCAGGTGAAGCTGAAGCCTGCTCGCGGTACGGTGGTCAGCGGCCGCTTCTGGCTGACAGGGCGGCTGGTGTCCCAGCCCTAGAGCCCGAACGGATAGGTCTCCTCCTCCCCCGCCGCCGGCTCCTCAGCTCCCGGGAGCGGAGTCACCGCCTCGGTCTCGTCGAACCAGACCCAGGCATCGAACTGGTTGGGGAGCACCGCCTCGGCATAATGGCTCCAGCGCTCGGTCTCGGGGCGGTAGATGACCCCGATGAAGCGCTCGAGCCTCGGTTCCAGAAGCGCCTCGACCGCCGCCTCGTTCGCGCCCTCGCGCATGTCGAGGAGAAAGCGCGCCACGCCTGAATCGTGGCACAGCCGCTCATAGCTTTCGGGCAGCGACGGCCGCACCTTCTTGATCTCCATCGGCTCGTCCCAGTCGCTAGCCGCCGCGACGGTGCCGGCGTGGGTGCCGAAGCCGATCAGCCGCGCCCGATGGCCGAACCTCTCCTTGACCAGCTGGCCGATATTGAGCTCCTCGCGCACCTGGCCCATCTCGGTATGGGCGGCGTTGCCGATATGGCTGTTATGAGCCCAGACCACCGCTTTGGAATCCTGCCCCTTCGCCTCGAGCAGCTGGCAGAGCGTCTCGAACATGTGGGTGTCGCGCAGATTCCAGCTCTCGGCCGAGCCGTAATACATGACCCGGTAATATGCTTCCGCATTCTTGATCAGGCGAGCATTGGCCGCGGCGTCGAGCCACTCGTCGCATTCCGGGCCGAGACAGTCCATCCGCCGCTTCATCAGCTCGCGAAGCATCTGGACGACGCCCGCTTCGCAGCGGCCATAGCCTTCGGTGATCGCGACCCGGCCGTAGGCGGCGGGATCGTGGGCCCAGGGCCGAAGGCAGCCGTAGCGCTCGCGCGCCACTTTGGCGGCTTGCGGATCCTCCTCGTCGAGAAAGTCGATAACCGCCCGGATCGAGGCTCCGAGATTGTAGAGGTCGAGGCCGTAGAAGCCGGTCATCGCCTCGTGCGGCCGCCCGTCATTATGCGCCCCAAGCCAGCGCACGAATGCCTCGACCTCGCGGTTGCGCCACATCCAGGTCGGGAAGCGCTGGAAGGCGGCCTCCTCTCCCTCGCGGTGCGGTCTGTGGCGGACATAACGGTCGATGCTGGCCGCGTCCGGCCAGTCGGCCTCGACCGCGACGACGTTGAAGCCGTGGCGCTCGATCAGCCGGCGGGTGATCGCAGCCCGCGCCCGGTAGAATTCGGACGTGCCGTGGCTGGACTCGCCGAGCAGCACCACCCGCGCACCGCCGAAGCGGTCGAAGGCTCCGGCGAAGGCGGGGTCCTCCGGCTCGGGCAGCGGCTCCGCCGCGGCGGCGATCAGCTCTGGAACCGGCATTCTGCTCTCTCCTCAGGAATCCGCCCAGCCATGGGCGCCGATCAGGGGCACGAAACGTACCGGCCCCAGATCCTCCTCCCGGTAATCGTCCTCGCCGCTGCGGGTGACCTTCACCAGATTCTGCACAGAATCGGGCTCGCCCACAGGCATCACCAATATGCCGCCGACCGAGAGCTGGCGGCGCAGGATCTCGGGCACATGGCTGCCGGCCGCCGCGCACAATATCGCCTCGAACGGCGCCTCGCCAGGGAGGCCGCCGGTACCATCGCCTTCGACGATGCGGACATTGCCGCAGCCGAGCAATTCCATCCGCTCCCGAGCCAGCCTCGCCAGCTCGGGGCGGCGCTCGACGGCGATCACCTCCCGGGCCAGCCGGCTCATCACCGCCGCCGCATAGCCCGAGCCGGCGCCGATCTCGAGCACCCTGTCCCCCGGCGCGACCCCTGCCGCCTCGATCATCAAGGCGACGATATAGGGCTGCGAGATGGTCTGGCCGGCCTCGATCGGAAGCGGCCCGTCCTCATAGGCGAACCGGCGAACGTCTTCCGGAACGAACAGCTCGCGCGGCACCGCCCGGAACGCGTCGAGCAGCCGCGACGCCTTTATCCCCCGGCCGGCGATCTGCCCCCGGACCATCTTTTCGCGCTCGGCGGCGAAATCGGCCATTTAAGCCTCCAGTCGCACCCACAACCGGCACGGGCGAAGGCCGTTCCAGGCGACGATCGGCCGCCGCGGGGACCGCCGGCGATGTTGATCCGCGAAGTCGCCGGCTCCTTCGGATCGCTAGCGTTTCGACGGCCTGATCGCCTGACACAGCCTCTTCCATCTGAGGCCGGAGGATCATCGGCCGATGTTCGCCCGCTTCGCCGCCCATGCCGCACCGGCCGCCGCCCTGATGTTCACCGGCGGCGCGGAGAATGGCGAGAGGATCGATGAGTGGCGGGGCGAGCCGCTCTATCTGGCTCGCCGAGCCGCCCCTTAGCGCATTGGGCTGCCGGGCGGCAGCAGGCCGCCGCCGCTTCGCTGGCGGACGATCCGGATGTAGCTTTCCACCATGGCCTGGTTGACCTGGTCCCAGCCGTAGCGGCGGCTGGCCTCGCAGCCGGCCCTTCCGGCGGCCTCGCGCACTGCGGAATCGCGGCAATAAGCTTCGAGGGCGGCGGCGAAGCCTTCGATCGCTCCGGCCCGGATGAGGCGCCCGGTGACCCGGTCGTCGACCAGGCTCTGGCTGCCGGTGGCGACGGCCGCCACCACCGGCAGCCCCGCCGCCATCGCCTCGAGAGTCACGTTGCCGAACGTCTCGGTCACCGAGGGGTTGAACAACATGTCCATCGAGGCGACGGCCCGGCCCAGCTCCGGCCCCTGCCGGAAGCCCACGAACAATGCGTCCGGCAGCCGCCGCTCGAGCCAGTCCCGCGCCGGCCCCTCGCCGACCACCAGCACCTTGTGGCGCACCTTGCGCCACTCGAGGGAGTCGATCGTCCCGGCGAAGACGTCGAGCCCCTTCTCCATCACCAACCGGCCAAGGAAGCCGATCACCGGCTCGTCGTCGGCGATTCCGAGAGACCGCCGCCAGGCCATGTCGCGCCGACCGGGATTGAAGATCTCGCGGTCGATGCCGCGGGACCAGATGCCGACATTGTAGCTCATCCTTTGCTCGCGCAGCAGCTGGGCCATCGAATCCGACGGGGCAAAAATGGCGTCGCAGCGGCGGTAGAAGCGACGGAATATCGCTTCCAGGACCGGCTCCACGAAGGCGAGCCCGTAATAGCGGAAATAGGCCTCGAAGCGGGTGTGAACCGAGGCGATAACCGGCACCCCCATCCGGTAGGCGAGGCTGGCGGCGCTATGGCCGAGCATGTCGGGGCTAGCGACGTGGAAGAGGTTCGGTGCGAACGCCTTGACGTCGCGGCGCACCCGCGGCGGGAGCATTAGCGGGAACCTGTATTCCTTGCGCCGGGGGATCGAGAAGCTTGGGATATGGACCACATCGCCGTTGGGCGGAAAGGCCGGTTCCGCCACCGTCGGCGAGTAGATCCTGACCGCCGCCCCCTGCCGGAGCAGATATTCGACCAGGCGGTTGAGCGCCTGGTTCGCCCCGTCGCGGATGTAATTGTAGTTGCCGCTGAACAGGGCAATGCGCAGGCCGGTCGCGTCCATCCGGCGTCCCGTAGCGCGTGGGGCGGGGCCATAGAACCCCCGCTATTGGGTGGGAGGCTTGTCCCTGTCCCGCTCCCTGAGCGCCCGCCTGTACCTGTATCCGGCAACGGCCACGGCCGGCAGGATCATCAGAGCGACGAGCAGCAGCGTGAAGGCGATTTTCGCGTCCATCTACTCGCCTTTGGCCAGCCGCGCCCGATAAGCGTCGAGGCTGAGCGGCCGCCCGAGGAAGTCGGAGACCAGGGTGGCGGCGGGCTTCGAGGAGCCGGGCGCAAGGACCATTTCCCGGTAGCTGCGCGCCGTCGCCGGATTGCGAAGCCCCTCCCGCTCGAAGCGGGTGAACAGGTCGCTCGAGATCGTCTTCGACCACATGTAGGTATAATAGATGGCCGAATAGCCGGTCAGGTGGCCGAACGAGGCCTGCGGATGGACGCCCGCGGAAAGCGGGATGGGCGAATAGCGGTCGAAGGCGGTGCGATAGACCGCCGTCAGGTCCGAATTCCCCGGGGGCGACTGGTGATAGGCCAGCGACGCCGCGGAAAGACCGAGCTGCCGGGCGTCGCCGAACGCCTCGGTGAATCCGCGCGCCCGGTTCATCTTCTCGACCAGCGCTTGCGGGATCCGCTCCCCCTTCGCATTCACTGCGAAGCGCTTGAGCGTCTCGTAATCCCAGACCCAGTTCTCGAGCATCTGCGAGGGCGCCTCGACGAAGTCCCACTCAAGGCCGAACGGGCCCTGCTGGGCCCATTGCTGGCGGCCGGCGAAGATCAGGTGAAGCAGATGGCCGAATTCGTGGAGGAAGGTCTCGACGTCGCGATGCTCCATCAGGCCGGTCTTGTGGTCGCCGGCCGGGAAGTTGCAGACGAGAATCCCAACCGGCACCGAGCGGCCGGTCAGTCCGGTGCGGATCGGGATGACGTTGGCGTGGGTATATTTCCCCTCGCGCGGATGATTGTCCATGTAGAAGCGGCCGATGACCTTGCCGCCCTCGACCATCTCATAGGCTTCGACGCCCGGCCCCCAGAGCGGGGCATCCCACTTGCGAATCTGCACTCCGAACAGGTCCTGGGTCAGCCTCAGGATTCCGTCGCGGACATTGTCGTAGGCGAAATATTGGCGGACCTCCTGGGGATCGACCGCATATTGCTCCTTGCGGATCAGCTGCGACAGATAGGCGGTGCTCCAGGCGGGCACCGAGGTCGCCGCGGGGTCGATCCCCTTCAGCCGTGCCAGCATCTTGCCCAGGTCGCGCCGCGCCGGCGTCTCCACCACCGCCGCGATGTCGTCGAGGAACCTGGCCGCGCTGGCCGGCGATCCGATCATCTTGTCCTCGGTGATCAGGGTCGCGTAATTCGGCCGACCGAGCAGTGCCGCCAACTCGGCCCGGTCGGCGAAGATCTTGCGCAGAAGCACGTCATTGGCCGGATAGGCCCGGGTAAGGTTCGCTTCGAAGAGGCGCCTCCGAAGGCCCTCGTCCGCAGCGTAGGACATGACCGGTCCGAGATTGGGATAGTCGGTGGTGATCCGTACTTTCCCGTCCGGCCCCGGCTTTTGAGCGGCGATATAGTCGGCAGGAAGGCCCGCCAGCTCGGCCGGAGTGGCGGCGACCTCCTTGCGGCCGTCTGCGATGTTGCGCTCGAAGGCGATGCTGTTCTCGCTGATCCGGTCCTGAAGCGCCTTGATCTTCGCGCGAGTGGCCTCGTCGGCGCCGACACCGGCCCGGTCATATTGGGCGATGGCGCGCTGGATCACGAACCGGGCGTCGGGCGGAGCCGCTTTCGCATCTATCGCCTTCAGCCTGGCGTAGATCGGCCGGGACAGCGAGATCTCGGTCGCCAGCGCTTCGATCTTCTGGCTGCAGGCTCGGCCGGCGTCCCGGGTCGCCGGGTCGAGGTTGGTCTGGGTCACCACGCTAGAGTCGCCCGACGCCGCG
>DATHBY010000429.1:0-5635 GCA_035295885.1 Allosphingosinicella sp. | reverse complement strand
GGCACCGTCCGAAGAGGCAATGCTCCTGCGCGAGATTCGCGACGAGCTCCGCCGCCGCGGCTGAGGGGGCGGGAGGACGTGCCTTCGACCGTCATCCAGGAGATCGCCTACCGCGCCGAGACCCGCGAGCTCGACGTGCTGTTCACCACCGGCCGGCGCTACCTGTTCCACGACGTGCCGCCCGAAGCGGCCGAGGCGTTCCGCGCCGCCCGAATCAAGGGCCGCCACTTCAACAGCCGGATCCGCGGCCGCTATCGCTTCTCGGAAGCCTCCCCTTCCTGAGCCGAAGTGGCGGCGCCCGCCTTGCATTCCGGCAGCCCGAGCTCGCGCGCGTCCTTGCAGGCGCTGACCTGAACGTCGCCGCTGGGGGCAATGTAGAGGGCATAGTCGCCGGTATCGCTGCAGCGCGCGGTCCACATCGCCATCGTCTTATATTGCTGCTGGTAGGCGCCCTGGTCGACCCTCTTGCAGCGCCGGCCGTTGTCGCGGATCGCCCGGTAGAGGCCGAGGTTGCGGGTCGGTTCGCTCAGGGTCTTGAGCTGGTCGCTCATCGGATTGGCGACGACGACCTTGGTGACGTTGCGCTCCGGCGCTCCGTCCTCGCAGCCCGCGAGAAGCAACCCGCACGTCGCCATCGTCGCCCAGCCCTTCATGTCTCACTCCCTTTTCAGTTCGCCTTCAATACGCATGGGCGAAGCGGTCGTTGCGGTCGAAGCCGAGCCGCTCCACTCCGGCGCGCTTGACGTGCGCGAGGACGCGGTCGAAATCCTCATAACGCGTTTCGGCATCGACCCGGAAGAGCAGGAAGTCGTCCCGGCCCGAGTCGCGGAAGGCCGCGAGGCGGGCCGGCAAAGTGGCTTCGTCGATCGGAGCGCCGTCCCAGGTGAGTCGGCTCGCCGAATCGAGGGCAAGCCGGTGAGTCTCCGGCTCTTTCTGGACCTCGCCGTCCCTGGGGATGTCGATCTTCACGCTGTGGGTCATCAGCGGCAGGGTGATGATGAACATGATGAGGAGGACGAGCATGACGTCGATGATCGGCGTCGTGTTGATCTCGCTGAACGGCTGCTCGCCGGCGGCGGCGTAGGCGATGGGGCGGCGGCGGTGGGTCATGTCAGGCTCCCCGATGTTATGTAACATCATATCAAAAACGGAGACTGACAACAATAGGTTCCCCAACCGGAGTATCAGCGCCTGCGGCTCTCTCCCGTATAGATGCGCCAGCCGCTTCCCGCCTCGGGCCCGGAAGTGGCCCTGCGCATGGTGACGCTGCCGGCGCTCGCGAACGGCTTGCCGCCGCGGAATGTGCCCCGGATCATCACCGGCACCTCGACAAAGGCCCAGCCATCGGCTTCGGCCGCCTTGCTGGGCCTGCCGACATCCGCCTGGTAGGTTTCGTAAGCCCGGAAGTTGGCCGCGAAGCGCCGCCGGGCCTCTTCCCCGGCCTCGCCCGAGCGCATCGCCCAGGCGGAGTCGTAATCGCCGGCCTGGATCCTCGAATAATAATTCCTGAGGGTGGCCGCGGCGTCGCCCTTGTCCTCGGGGTCCTTCGGCGTCGGTGCCGGCGGTTCGAGCTCGGGCATTGGCGGCTGCCTGGCGATTTCCCGCTTCCGGGTCTCCTGCGATGTCTCCGGCCCGTCCCCGCAGGCGGCGAGGAGCAGGAGGCTGCAGAAGGCGGCGCGCTTCATCGCGCCCTGATAGGACGCGCCAGGCGCTGCGTCACCCCGTCCGCGGTCAGGCGGTGAGGCGGCTCTGGGTGCCGTGGATGAGGTCGGTGGCGCGCTCGAAGCTCATCGGGCGGCCGAACAGATAGCCCTGGATCTGGTGGCAGCCGAGGTCGCGCATGCGGGTGAAATCGTCGGCGGTCTCGACGCCCTCGGCCGTCACCGTCATCCGGAAGCTCTTGGCGAGCTGGACGATCGACTGGATGATCGCGACCGTCTCCCTGTTGCTGCCCGCCTCGCGGACGAAACTGCCGTCGATCTTGAGCTTGTGGAAGACGGCCTTGTTGAGGTAGCCGAGCGAGGAATAGCCGGTTCCGAAATCGTCCAGGGCAATACCGACGCCGAGCGCGCGAAGCCGCTTGAGCACGTCGAGCGAGCCTTCGCTGTCGCCGAGGAACACCGATTCGGTGACCTCGAGCTCGAGCCGGTTGGCCTTGAGCCGGTATTTGGCGAGCGCTTCGGACACCGTGTTGGGCAGCGCCGGCAGGATCAGCTGGCGGGCGGAGAGGTTTAGGGCGACGCTGATATAGTCCGGCCAGACCGAGGCGGCGCGGCAGGCCTCGTCGATGACCCAGTCGCCCAATTGCATGATCAGGCCGGTCTCTTCGGCGAGCGGGATGAACTCGATCGGCGAGACCATGCCGCGGGTCGGGTGGTGCCAGCGGATCAGCGCCTCGAAGCCGACGAGGCTCTGGTCGGCGGCGTTGACCAACGGTTGATAGTCGAGCCGGAACTGCTTGAGCGTCAGCGCCTGGCGCAGATCCTGCTCGAGCCGGAGGCGGTCCTCGGCCTCGTTCTGCATGTCGGCCGAGAAGTAGCAGCAGGTGCCGCGTCCCTGGCCCTTCGCCTGATACAAAGCGAGGTCGGCCTTCTGGATTAGGTCGTCCACGCTCTGGCCGTCGATCGGGCCGAACGCGCAGCCGATCGAGACTCCGATACGGATCTCGGCCTTGTCGATATGATAGGGCTCGGCTACCGCGGCGATGATCCGCCCGGCGAGGTCGTCGACCTTCTTTCGGCTCTGGGCGTCGCGGATGACGATCGCGAACTCGTCGCCGCCCATCCGGCCGACATGGCCTGATTCGCCGGCTTCCTTCACGAGGCGCTGCGAGACGCTCTTCAGCACCGCGTCGCCCTTGGGGTGGCCGAACGTGTCGTTGACCGGCTTGAAGCCGTCGAGGTCGAGGAACATTATAGCGCAGGGCACATTGCTCGACTGCGACGTCGAGAGGGCCTCGCCGAGCAGTTGGCGGACCCGGCCGCGATTGGGAAGTCCGGAAAGAACGTCCATGTTGGCGAGGTTGGTCAGCCGCTCCTGGGTGCGCCGGACCTCGGTGATGTCGGAGCCGACCCCGCGGAAGCCCTGGAACTGGCCGGCCATGTCGATGATCGGATCGCCGGCGAGGCTGATCCAGCGCGTCCCGCGGCGGGTCTTCAACTCCATTTCCAGGCTCGCGAAGGGCGCCCGGGCGAGCAGGGTGCGGCCGAGAGCGCTGTTGCCGCCGAGCGTCGCCGGGAGGGAATGGCCGATCAGCTGGCTGGCTGAGCGTCCGAGCAGCGAGGTCATCCGCGAGGAGATGTAGACGACCCGGTTCTCCGCATCGACCTGCCAAAGCCAGCCGACCCCGCGATGCTCATATTCCTTGAGCAGGAGGCGGACCGACTCGGCCTGGGTGCGGACGTTGGCGATGGTCTGGAGCTGGTGGAAGGTCCAGCGGGTTAGCCGGGCCACTCCGAAGATGGCGACGGCGGCGACTCCGACGATCGAGACCCCGAAGGTCGGATCGAGGTCGGAGCTGCCGAGATAATAAGCGGTGCACAAGGCGGCCGTCATCGTCGCGATCCAGGCGAAGGCGGCGGCCGGCACCGAGGCGAGGCCGATCGCGGCCATGATCATCGCGCCCATGGCGCCGCCGATGACGACCTGCACATGGTGCGGCTGGGTGGCGAAGGCGTAGGTGGGGAAGGCGGACCAGATGGCGGCGAGGCCCACCGCTTCGCCGATCGCCCGCACCAGCGGGCGGCCTTCGGCGGAACGGCTCTCGGCCGCTGCGCCCTCGTTTTTGGCGGAGCGGAAATAGGCCCAGTTGGCGAGGCCGACCAGCGCCAGCCAGCCGGCGATCAGCTCGATCCGGGTCGTGCCCAGCATCGCCCAGGCGACGAGAAGGGCGGCGCCGGCGCCGGTAAGGGCGAAGAACGGCGCGAAGAGGAGGCGGGTCTGCGCCTGGCCGTTGTGGAGATGGGCGTCGCGAAGCCTCTGGCTGCTCGCGTCGGCACCGACGCTCTCATCCGCCAGCTCGGCCGGTTCCAATTCCTGCGGGTCGACATCCAAGGGAACGGGCGCGTGGTACATGGGATTCTGCATCCTGCCGGGTTGCCCCGTCCCTACGCGCAGAGTTTTGATGGAGTGTTAAGGACGGGACGGAATGTGTGTCCTTCGATCCGTCCTTCGATACGCCGGTTCGACAGGCTCACCGGCTACTCAGGATGAGCGGAACGGACAGCTGCTCATTCTGAGGAGGGGCTGAGCCTGGCGAAGGCCCGTCTCGAAGGACTCAACATTTCTCATATTTCCAGTTGCGCCTTTTGCCTTCCGTCATCCATTCGACCGCCTGCGCGATCCGCTTGACCCGGGTCTCGGGCCGCTTCGCCTCGGCGACCCACTCCACATATTCGCGCCGGCAGCTCGGCGGAAAACCGTCGAACGTTGCTCGGGCGGCGGGATTTTCGTTCAGCGCCGCATCGAGCTCCGGCGGAGTCTGCAGCTCCGGTTTCGGCGCTCCTTTCGACCGCGCGGGGCGGGTGCCCGAGTCGGTCACTGCCATCGCCTTGCGGACCATCTCGTGAAGGGCCTCGTCCGGCGGCAGGTCCGCTACCCCGGTGAGCCGCCCGAATTGCCCCATCGCCTCGCGCTCCGCGCCGGTCTCGCCGAGCACCTCCTTCGCGCGCCGGAAGCCGAAGGTGGCATGCGCCTTGAACGCGGCCATTCCGGCCAGCATCTGCCCCTTGTAGAGGAAATGCGGCATTCCCCACTTCAGCGTCTCCTCGGCCTCCGGGCAGGCGGAGTGGACTGCGAAGCGCAGATGCTCGAGGATCGGCCGGGCGAAATCCGCCTGCCGGGCGATATAGGCGTCGACGCGCGGGTCGGTGGACATGGCCGGTTTATAGACTCGTCCTGGCCCTGAATCGATTCGATCCGGCGAAAGCGCCGGAACCGGCGATCCCCAGATGCGCTGGCGCCCGATTCTCTTGCGTGGAGAGGATCATGCGCGCCGCCAGATTGTCCTCGAGCGTCATCGCCCGGGTCGCCTATGACGAGGAGGAGCGGGCGCTCAGCATCTGGTTCAGGGAGACCGGGCGCTACATCTATTCGGACGTGCCGAAGGCGATTTACGAGGGCATCTGCAAGGCTCCCTCGGCCGGCCGCTACTTCAACGTCTGCATCAAGCGCCGCTTCCCGTGCCGGCCGGACCCGGAGCGGAGGCGGTTCCGGCCTGCCTGAGCCGGCGTTGCGCTCCTCGAGCGATCGTGCAAATGGCGGATCGAGGATAAAAGCTTGCGCCTGAAGACCTTGACCTACACCAGCCGCGCCCGTCTCGATCTCACGGACGAGGAGCTGGCGCAAATCCACGAGACCGCGCGCCACCTCAACGCCCTCGATGGGGTGACCGGCCTCCTCCTGTTCGACGGCTCCCGCTTCCTTCAGATCATCGAAGGCGGCGAGGAAGCGATCGACAATCTGGTCGGGCGCCTGCGCATGGACCCCCGCCATTCGGCGTTCGAGGTGCGCGACGAGCGCTTCGTCGAGCAGCGCTCCTTCGAGGACTGGTCGATGGAGCTCGTCCGGGTCAGCGCCGGCTACCGGGCGGCTCGGGAGGAGATCGCACCGATCCTGCCGGCCGGGGTGGCCGGGC